>NZ_WLUG01000109.1:0-54749 GCF_009706505.1 Providencia sp. wls1922
CACTACACAGGCTAATTAATGTATGAAACTGCCCCAGATTAGGGGCAGTTTTTTTAATTAGTCGTCGGGGTTATCCATGACGGCATGACGTTCATGATGATAACCCTCCTCATCATAGCCATATCGCCAGTAAGGAATCGCGTAGATATCATCGCGACCAAAACCTTTTTCACGTCGAATAAAGCGGCGTAATTCACGGATAATTTGGTCTTCACCAGCAATCCAGAAGCCCACATCGGATTCTGGGATATCCCACGATTTAAAGGTATTAATCAGATTGGTAGTCTGGCTAATATCTCCACAAATCCAATCAATTTCGATACCAGCCGGTTTGGTTAACTCGCGAATATCCGTTTGATGGTCAAGGCGTAAAACGACGCGTCCCGTTGCTGTGTCAGGCATTTTTTCCAGTAGCGCTGCTATTGCGGGTAAAGAGCTTGAATCACCCGCCATAAAGTAATGTGCGCGGATAGGCAGTAGTGGATCTGGCCCTCCAGGGTTGGTGATCCCCAGCCAATAACCCGGTTTTGCATCACGAGCAAACAGATAAGCCGGCCCCGTCACCCCTTCGTGCATGGCAAATTCAATATCGATTTCGTTGAGCTCAGGGCGAATAGCGCGAACGGTGTAAGTGCGCACAAAAGGGCGCGGCTTATCTTCTGGCCAGCTACGTCCTTTTTCAGTGAGAAAAGGAAGCGCGGGTTGGCTTTGATGGTCCGGAGCAATAAAAATTTTGAGATGACCACCTTCACACTTCGTTGGATAATTGGCTAACTTTTCACCCGTAAATGTGATGCTGCGAATAGAAGGGCTGATATCGACAATGGATTTAACTTGAATGAGCTGTGGGGGCGCTGGGCGGTAGATATTTTTTTCAACAGTCTGTTCACTAGCCACTAACCGTCTCCTTTCTTAATGATAATATTATTATATGTTAATTATTATCATTATCATATCATGAATGTTTATAGGAAAACTATTCAAAAGATGCAGGATTATTGAGCGTCTAATTATAAATATGCCGCAGCATTTTAATGCTGCGGCAACGAGTTTACTTCACTTTCATGCCGGCGGCAGTCATCAACAATCTAAATAAGGAAGAAAAGGCGAATAGTGCCAATACGCTTCCTAACCAAATTGCCGCCATCCAGCCGAGCTTCTTCCACCAAGGTGAGCGAAGAGTTGTATCAGTGATAGCCTTGGTCTGGGGTAATTTTTCCTCTGAAGACATAGTAACTCCAATAGGTGTAAACCAAAATAACAGGGATGATGAACAGGGCGCCAACTAGCATAAAGCCTAAGCTTTCTGAAGGACCTGCCGCATCGCGGAATGTAATTGCTGGCGGAATTAAACTTGGCCAAACGCTGATGCCTAATCCTGTAAATCCTAAGAAAATCAGCATTAATGCAGCAAGAAATGGCACGCTATCGTAACGTTGGCGTTTGGCACTTTTTAAAATCAACCATACACAACCGAGCACTAATAGAGGAACGGGTAAAAAGAAAAACAAGTTTGGCAAGCTAAACCAGCGTTCATAAACGGCGTCATTTAACATTGGCGTCCATAAACTGATAACGCCAATCACTGCTAACATGACCAGTGTTAATGGGGTTAACACGCGATACATGGTTTTGCGCAGATGTCCTTCCGTTTTCATGATCAACCAGCCACATGCCAGTAAAGCATAAGCGATGACTAAACCGAATCCACAGAACAGCGGGAAAGGTGCGAACCAGTCAAAATAGCCGCCCATATACACGCGGTTTTCAACGTGGAAGCCTTGAATAAACGCGCCAATCACAATCCCTTGGGAGAATGTAGTAAGAATTGAGCCCCAAATAAAGGCGTGATCCCAGCGGCGGCGATGAGATTCATCGGCGCGGAAGCGAAACTCGAAGGCGACCCCGCGAAAAATCAATGCCAGTAACATAAAGGTTAGTGGAATAGATAGCGCATCTAAAACAATGGCATAGGCTAATGGGAATGCTCCAAATAGCGCCGCACCACCAAGCACTAACCACGTTTCATTACCATCCCAAACAGGTGCCACACTGTTCATCATCAAATCTCGGTCTTGGCTCTCTTTTAAGGCTGGGTACAAAATACCAATACCTAAGTCAAAACCGTCCATCACGATATACATCAACATACTGAAGACGATGATGACAAACCAAATTAGTGGTAAATCAATGCCCATGAGTTGCCTCCTCGGAGATACCTTTACGAATTAATTTCATCATGTACATGTAGCCAATCCCAAATACGCCGCCGTACACCACAAAGAAGGCTAGCAAGCTCACGCTCATGTGCATTTCACCATGGGCGCTCACGGCATCTGCGGTACGTTGTAACCCGTAGACAACCCAAGGCTGACGACCGATTTCGGTGGTAAACCAACCGGCTAAGATGGCGATTAAACCTGATGGCGCCATGACGAACATAAAACGCAGGAACAGTTTGGATTCATACAGTTTTTTACGCGAACGCAGCCATAATCCCCAAACACCAGCAGCAATCATTAACATGCCTAAGCCCACCATCACGCGGAATGACCAGAACACCATAAACACATTTGGTCTATCTTCAGGTGGAAACTCTTTTAGTGCTGGAACCTGTTTGGTGGTGCTGTGTGTCAAAATCAGGCTCGCCATGTAGGGAATTTCAATGGCATATTCGGTTTTTTCTTTTTCCATATTTGGAATACCGAAGAGGATCAGCGGGGTGGCTTCGCCGGGTTTATTTTCCCAGTGACCTTCCATTGCTGCGACTTTAACAGGCTGATGTTTTAGGGTATTTAACCCGTGAGCATCGCCGATAAAAGCTTGGACTGGCGCTAAAATCAGGATCAACCACAAGGACATGGAGAACATTTTCTTCATGGCGGAGGATTTATTGCCTTTGAGTAAATGCCATGCGCCGGATGCACCAATAAAAAATGCCGCTGCCAAGAATGCCGCAGTGGTCATATGGAGTAAGCGGTATGGGAATGATGGGTTAAAGATCACCGCTAACCAATCGACAGGGACAATTCGCCCATCGATAATTTCAAAACCTTGAGGCGTTTGCATAAAGCTATTGGATGCAAGGATCCAGAAGGTTGAAATGATGGTACCGAGTGCAACCATGCACGTCGCAAAGTAGTGAAGCTTTTCGCCCACGCGATTCATACCAAATAGCATGACACCGAGGAAGCCAGCTTCTAAGAAGAAGGCGGTGAGCACTTCATAGGTTAAGAGTGGGCCGGTGATGCCACCTGCAAAATCCGAGAAGAAACTCCAGTTAGTTCCAAATTGGTATGCCATCACCAATCCAGAAACGACCCCCATACCGAAATTGACAGCAAACACTTTTGACCAAAAATGGAACAGCTTTATATAGTCAGTATCGCGGGTTTTGAGCCATAAACCTTCGAGTACCGCCAAAAAACTGGCAAGTCCGATGGTGATGGCAGGGAAGATAATATGGAACGATACCGTAAACGCGAATTGAATACGGGCAAGCTCCAGCGCAGTTAGTCCAAACATATTGACCCCTGAATGGAATTGATTTCGACACGCCACATTTCCAGCCATTGCGAAGCAATTTTGGGCTGTTCCTTAGCAATAAATAATTGATTTCGCTGGATTGTTAACACTCATAAATCCAACTAAAAATGTTTTGTGGTTATAGTTAAAAAAAGTCAGGTGAATGTGTGGATAAGTAGAACATGAGACGATAAACTATAATAGTAACAATTTTTAGCAAATCACCTATAACAGTGAGGCGGGAATGACGAGATACGAACAGCTAGCAGCACAAATTCGTCAACAGATTGAAGATAATATTTGGCAAGTAGGTGACAGGCTACCTTCACTGAGAGAGAGCGTTAAGCAATCGGGTTTAAGCTTAATGACGGTGGTACAAGCTTATCAATTACTGGAAAGTCAGGGGTGGGTCGCTGCGCGCCCGCAATCTGGCTATTATGTTGCAAATCGCAATAATGCATTTGCCGCCGCAAAAGGGGGAAAAGGGCTCCATCTAAATGAAAATGTGGAGATTAACGCCTCTATTTTCGGTGTACTGCAAGCATGCAAAGACCCAGATATTATCCCATTTGGCTCTGCTTTCCCAGAGCCCGCTTTACTGGATGATCCAAAACTAGCCAAGTCTCTCGCTTCGGTGGCGCGTCGTTTATCGAAAACCAATACCACCACCAACTTACCTCCGGGGAATGAACAGCTACGTCGCAATATTGCCCAGCGCTATGCAACGCAAGGGATCCACGTCGCCCCTGATGAAATTGTGATCACGGCAGGCGCGATGGAATCATTGGTGTTGAGCTTACAAGCGGTTACTCAACCGGGTGATTGGGTAGTGATTGAATCCCCTGCATTTTATGGTTCCTTGCAGGCGATAGAACGCTTAAAACTTAAAGCGATAGCCATCAAAACTGACCCACTATTTGGAATTGATCTTGATGCGTTAGAGGACATTGCGGATAAATACCCGATCAAAGCTTGTTGGTTGATGACACACTACCAAAACCCGTTAGGCGGCACGATGCCTCCAGCTAATAAAAAGCGGTTAGTGAATATTTTGAACAGTCATAAAATTGTGTTGATCGAAGATGATGTGTATGGCGAGCTTTATTTTGGTACCCAGCAACCTATTCCTGCAAAATCACTTGATTCACAAGGAAACTTTTTCCACTGTTCATCATTTTCGAAATGTTTAGCGCCGGGATACCGTGTCGGGTGGGTAGCAGCAGGTCATCACGCGAGCAAAATTCAGCATTTGCAGATGATGAGCACCGTTTCGGCCAGTGTGCCAACCCAACTGGCGATCGCGGAATACTTATCTCAAGGGGGGTATGATAGTCATCTGCGTAAGCTTCGCCAAACGATGGAACAGCGGCAACATTTAATGCTGAGCGCAATCGCTAAATATATGCCGTCCACGGTTAAAGTGAATACCCCAAAAGGGGGTTATTTTTTATGGTTGGAATTTGAACCACCATTTAACGCCATCCAGCTGTATCAATTAGCATTAAAGGAAGGGATTAGCATAGCACCGGGGAGCATGTTCTCAACCAGCGACCAATTCAATCATGCATTTCGCTTAAATGCATCATTTGCATGGAATGACAGGCTTGAACAGGCGATGCAAGTTTTAGGGCGTTTATGCTATCGATTAACGGGGCTAAAATAGGGAAAATAGGGTGAGCGTGGAGGTCGCGCTTACCCTTAAGAGTTGCTTAGCTGCTTGCAAGTCCGATAGCTGCAAAGGTTAACATTCCACCAGCAACACCTTCGGTAATGCGACGTTTTTTATCGTTATATTGTTGGCGATTATGCATTGATGCGAATATCATGCCGATGGCACCGTAAATAATGATGCATGATGTGATGAAAGTCGCTGATAAGATTAAAGATTGTATTGCAACACTTTCGGAAACATGGATAAAATTAGGTAAAATTGCGAAATAAACTAGTAACCCCTTAGGGTTAAGGAAGCTAGTGAGGAACGCTTTGCCAATCACAGCTTGCGTGGAAACGGCATTAATCCGAATCTTTCTCGATTTCATGGCCGATAACAGCATACGGACAGCTAAGTAAGCAACATAGGCAACTCCTACCCATTTGATGGTTTGGAAGATAATTGGTGAAGTTGCAACAATAGCCGCAAGCCCAAGAGCGGCTAAAATGGCATGGGTCACATAGCCGAGAATAATACCCAAATTGGCTTTCCATGCAGCAGAGATTCCGCCTGATAACCCTTGTGATGAGATAAATAAAATATCGGGACCTGGTGTGCAAATCAAAGGAATGACAGTTGCACTAAACAGCAATAACGTTTGTAGATCCATCCAAACACCTCTAATTTATTATTATTTTCTTATGAAGAGAACAAAGTTTGGTTATTATAGCTATTTCCCGTTGAAATTTGGTTGTTTTGTTGCTTGTCATGGATGCTTATTTGACATTTAATATCAAAAAATAAAATCAAAAGAGGTTCGAATGCCAAAGAATACTGGCTCGCATTATGCAGAAAAGCATGAGCTGGAACATAGCAGCTCATCCGCCATCAAATTAGATGCGATTGATAAACATATTTTGCAGGTGCTACAACGAGATGGAAAAATCCAAAATGTTGAACTGGCAAAAGAAGTTGGTTTATCCCCGTCACCTTGCTTAAGACGCGTTAAGTTGCTGGAAGATGCTGGCGTAATCAAACGTTATGTTGCGGTGTTGGATGGTACAAAGATTGGCGCGGGCTTGTCCTTGTTCGCACGTATTTGGTTTAAAACTCAAGATGCGCAAACCATTAATCAATTTGTAGCCGATATTCAGCAAATGCCAGAAGTGGTGGAGTGCCATTTAATGGCGGGTGAATGTGATGCGCTGATCCGTATTGTGACGGAAGATATGGCATCTTATCGTCGTTTTCACGCTGACTATTTGACGCAAATAAGCAGTGTGCAGAGTATCAAAACAGAAGTGCCTATGGAGACCGTCAAAGTCACGTATGCACTTCCTTTATAAGCTTACGAAACCCATCTATTTACCACGCTATACTGCTCAATAATCTCCATTAATATTATTGAGCAGCTTGCTGATTTGTATTGATTACCCTACAAAAGCAGTAATATCGTCGTAAAAATATCTCCGAGAATATTAATAAGGGCGCTCAGGAAGATCGTAAATATGTTCACTGAGATTATCGACAATGGTGTTCGGTAAACAATCGATTGAAGCAATCGATTTACCTTTATTGTAAACATCAACCCCACCCGCGCGTTTTGTTCCTAGATAGTCAGAGTGAACGGTATATACATATGTCCCATTTTTAAAATCTAGCTCCATAATTTGGGCGTGACCTGTATCCGTATCGGCGGCTTGTGTTTTTAATAAATTTTGAGTTAGTTGTTGTGGTGAGCGAACAATTTCAATATCGGGAATATCATCTATTTTTCCAAAAGCATATCGATACTGACCATCAACGTATGTCACGCGAACTTGCTTGTTATTTTTGTTTACACACTGAAAAACAGTGACAGTATAGGCGTCAGCCAGTGCTGGGGCAGACATGAGTACAGGTAATGCTAGAGCAAGTAGTGTACGGCGAAGTTTCATGGGATCCCTACTAAAAAAGAGTTATCAATATTGATATTATCGGCATCGTATTCGGATGCTCTAGAGAGAGTTTAGCATTTAAAATTAAGCTAAATGTATTGATGACTAAAAAGCAGATTATTCCACACGGTATGTTGTCAATATTAGACAAAGTGCACGAATGTAGCAGGTAAATGGCAAAATTTTCTCAGACTTTCGGCAAGAATTAGATTATTGCAATGACGTTTGTTAAATTAGGGAAGTAGTTTTAAAGCACGAGGGTGCTAATCGAATAATGATAATACAAGGTGAAATATGCGTGATGGAACTCGTGCTATGCAGGTGAAAAATCGTCATTTACCGAATTGGCAAACATTAAAATTAATATTGAGTTCTTTAATTGTCTTTAATTTTTATTTAAATGTTAATCCAACCGTGAAATCCGATTATTCAATATTGATTGAAATATTTGATTGGGTATTAATCCCGATGTTTGTTTTTATCGCTGCATATTTAAGCAAAGGAATTTTATGGCAAGGTTGGCGTGCCCATTTAATCCCACCTTTAATTATCTATTTCACGTTTCAAACGATAGATGCGATCCCGCTTTATTTTACAAATCGATTAAGTATCGAGGAATATTTGCTGTTCCCTCAAAACGGTGTTTGGTTTTTTTTAGCGGTACCGATATGGCAAGCCGTTTTTTTATTACTGCCTTCATTTATAAAGAATAATGTCGGGGGAGTGACTGTCACCTTGCTGTTATCCATCATCATTGCGTTTTTCTCCAAGATACACTTATCGGATCTTACTGGTTTTTCGGCGATTATTCAGTATTTTCCATTCTTTGTTATGGCATACTTTTGTGATGACAAGAAAATAGTTTGGCTCAGACAAAATGTATTTTTTGTCGTATCCGCAGTAATCGCCTTAGTTGTGATTTATATTTATACCCCAGTAGATATTGAATCTGAGCTAATAAAGATTTTAGGGGGAAACCAACTTGCTTATCATTTCTTTGAGTATATCTTTGTATTTCTAATGGGCGTGTTAATTTCAATTGTAGTGATGTGTATTGCATTATCGACTGAGCGATTTGTGAAAACAGCAAATAACGCATTGGGAGTGTATTTAATTCATCCGATCATCTGTTTCTTACTATTAACTGGGTTAAGTTCATTCCATATTGAAGCGGGTTTACCGCTTTTAATTTTGCTCACTCTCTTCACCATTACGTTAGCGTTATTTCTAGCCAAAAATTCGACCATTCATTGGTTTTTAAACCCTGAATTAAAGTCGAGAAAATAATAGAGAATAGTAAGATTAGAAACGGAAAGGGTCTATAAAATAAGGCTTACCGAATAATCTCGGTAAGCCTTTATTAAGAGTAAAATAACTTATTTACGCAGGGCTTTAACTTGCTCAGGGGTCACATCACCGGCTTGTCCACCCCATTGAACACGCAGGAAGTTGACCAAATTGGCAATTTGCTGGTCGCTAAGCTTGTCGGCGAAACCTGGCATGCTTTGCATGTTTTGGTTATTTGGGAACGCTTGCTCCGGCAAACCATCCAATACGGCATTAATAAGATTGGTACTGTCCACATCACGCAGGGTCGAATTACCTTTCATCGCCACTGCCACATTAGGTTTACCGCTTCCATCATAGGAGTGGCAACCAGAGCAACTTTCCAGATAAACCTGTTTACCTATTGCGTTGCCATCACCCATCTTGAGCGGTAATGTGGCTGGTGGGTTATCACCCATTAGGTAGGTCGCAATGGCCTTGTTATCTTCCGGGGTCAAATGCTGCGTGCTGAGGTAAATAACCGGATGCATATCGCTGTAGGCTGAACCTTGCGGCGCTAATCCTGTCATGAAGAACTGTTGGAGATCTTCTTTTGTCCAACCACGGGCGGCGAGGGCGTCAGGGGTAATGTCAGGGGCAGTGAAACGACCCAATGCACCACCTTTCATATACTTATCTAACTCCATTTCGCCGAGCGCTCCTCTTGGTGTATGACATTCAGAGCAGTGTTCAAGTACATTGACTAAATATTTTCCTCGCTCCCATTCAGGAGAACTGCCTTGGGAGCTATTTGGCAATGGTTTGTCATTGAAAAATAATAGGTTCCAGCCAATCATCGCCATACGCTGGTTTAACGGGAAAGGCAGCGAATTTTCTGGTGGTGCGACATCTACCGCTGGGCGGCTCATTAAATAACTGTAGATAGCATCAGAATCACTGCGAGTTATTCCTTTATAGGAGGTATATGGCATCGCAGGGTAGAGGTTTTTGCTTGGTGGCGAAACACCTTCAGTTAATGCTTTATGGAACTCTTCTTTTGTCCAGCGGCCAATCCCATAATCAGCAGAAGGTGTTAAGTTACTGCTATAAATAGTACCAAAGGGGGTATCGAGAGGAAAACCACCCGCTAGAGGTGCGCCATTTGTGCTGGTATGGCATGCCGCACAGTCACCGGCAAGTGTTAAGTAACGACCACGCTCAATCTCCTCGGCGCTCGCGGTGACTTTTTGCACTGGACCGTCAGGTTTGCGACTCTCATACCAATACAGAATCGCCCAGACGACAATAGCTATCGCTATCAACCATAAAATAATACGTTTGATCATTTTATCGTCTCCTTGATTAGTCCCGGAGTACTCATCACCACATCTCGTACTGCTTCATAGTAACGAACATAACCCGTACAGCGGCAAATGTGATTATTTAAAGCTGTTTTGATGGCTTCTTCTAGCTCTTCTTCGGCAATCGGGTTGCGTTGCAATTCCTCAACGAAAATCGTTGCCGCATTGACAAAACCTGGGGTGCAGTAACCACATTGGAAACTAAAATGGTCGATAAATGCTTCTTGTACAGGAGATAATTTAACGTCACCATTTTCTTCTTTGGTGGCAGCCCCTTCAATGGTACGAATGCTTTTGTTGTTGAAAAAGTGTGCGCCTGTAATGCAGGTGCGAACTTCTTCACTTGTGCCTGATGGATTATCCAAAATCACCACACATGCGTGGCAAATACCTTGACCACAGCCAAGTCGTGAACCCGTAAGGTCAACATACTCATGAAGAAAATCAATCATCATGAGACCTTCAGGTACATCCATCGGTCCATATTGTTGACCGTTAATGTTGATGGTAAGTGGCAGAAAATTTAGGCTCATGATAATACCTCTAGAATATCGTTAGGGCGAACAGGCAGACTCAAGAAATGGTGCCCTGTTGCATCAGCAATCGCATTGACGATGGAAGAAACGACAGGGATCATAACAACTTCAGCGACCCCTTTTGGTGGATCGGTATCGGATAACCCTGGCAGGATTTCGCTAGTTTGTTTCCAAACTGCAACATCATTTGCGAGGGGTAAATGATAACGGTTAAAGTTCCATGTTCCATTTCCGGGTCCATCTTCGTAGAGAGGTAAATATTCATGGAGCGCATGACCAATACCCATCGCTAATCCACCTTGGATTTGCCCTGAAACCAATTGAGGAACAATTAAGTTTCCGCATTCAACGACGGTATGGTGGTCGAGTAATTCGACATGACCGGTGGCCTTATCAATGGCAAGTTCAGATAAGGTAGCGACGGCGCTGTAATAGGTAACGCCAGCATTGTTTCGTTGAGTATCAGGGTAATACGCTTTTTCGCGATGCCATACTTGATAATCTTTGTCTGCAAATCGTAGGGAAAGACCATCAACAGGAAGGCGGCGGGTTTCATCATTAATTTTGAAATCAGCTTCAGCCCATTCCCAGCGGTTAAAGACATGGCAAACTGCGCCAGTTAAACCACCCATCTCAAATGTACGGTCGATTAAGCGTTGTAAGCTGAGCACTTCTAGCCCATCAGCGGTGAGACCATTGGCAACCCAACGGGCATCCTCACGACGAACCACGAGCGGCGCTGCTTGCCCACCACCAATACCCTCTTGCCAAATTGACATTGCCGCTGGCCACAGACCATATTCAAAGACTAATCGAGCGGCTTCTTCAGTACTGTGGGTGAAATAATAAGCGGAGTTACTGGCGCTAGCTGGGGAGCAGTAATTCGGTGTCCAAAGCGGGTTAGTGGCGAGGCGTTCTTGTTCATCTTGCGCCATGGCAAATGGGTTTCCTGTCGAAATCATCGGCAGAACTGACCAATCCACAACCGAAAAATGGGCTTCTTCCGCAGGTTTGCCTAACCACTTGGCACAGACTACGGCTTGGGATGTGGACATCCCCGTACCAATCTCCGCACCACTATGATAAATAGCTATTTTCCCTTCAGGTGTGAGTTCAACGCGCGCAAAGGAGGATTCAGCACCTGTACCGAAGTCTTTTTGAACGCAAGAAATGCCGGTACCAAATAATTTGCCTGCATTTTTAGCTTCAAACTCGGCTTTACGTTTTGCTCTTTCTTTCCACATTGGGTGCTCAGCGCAACGGCTCAGCACTTCATCCGCACGAATTGCGCCGCCTGGGATAGCCCCTTGGGTATTTTTCATTCCTGATTTGATGATGTTTTTCAGGCGAAACTCAATAGGATCGGCTTTGAGTAATTTTGCGGCTTCTTCCATGATCATGTCAGTGGCAGCCATGGCCTGTAACGTACCATAACCACGAGCAGATCCCGCATCGACCGCGCGAGAAGCGATACCCACAGCCGATAAATCACTGCGAGGAATATAGTAGATGGCTTGGGCGCCAGTGGCTGCAACCATCACAACGGAAGGCGTAAAGTTACATCGACCGCCGCCATCCCCAATAAATGAGGCGGAAAGTGCTTCAATTTTATGGGTTTTCTTATTGACGGCGAGGGTGTAATCCATGTCAAACGCATGGCGTTTGATGGTGGATTGGAACTGTTCATAACGGTCGTTGGCTAGGCGGATCGGAACGCCATCACCATACAGAGTTGCCATCGCACCATAATAAGGGAATGGGGTGTGATCTTTCGAGCCATAACCCACCGTAAAGCAAGGGTGTAAGAATATTTGCTTAATTGGGAATTTAGATTTTGCGAGCATTTCAGGCAGTGATGCGGCAACTTCTTGCGGGGACTGTGTTGGGATCACTAAATGGAAAGATTGTGTTTTGGCATCATACCAGCCATTGGCATTATCGGGTTCGAGCGCTGAGGTATCAATAGATTGCGAAAAGTATTTACGCTTGATAACCAGCCAATCTTCCGGCGGATTTTCTAACTGTTTTGCAAGTTCATCCGCATAATACATGCCTTCTTGATCAAGCTTTCCACCTTCACGACCTTCAGGCCAGATTGGGAGATGCTTTTTCATACCAATCGGGGAAATAGGCATATCTTTCATGCTGGAGTATGTATCAGGTGAGAATGGTGTTTCTCCGCCGATACGAACCCCACGATAAGTTCCCCAAGGATCTCGCTGTAATGGTCCCGTATAAGCACCATATTGGATGACATCATCGTGGAATTTGAGTGTCTCTTTAGCGAAGTTAAATTTGGCAAAATCATGATAAATTAGTAACGCGACGGCTTGCCCTAAGTAAGCAGGGGTTTTTCCTGTCGGTAATAGTAAATCTTCACCATAGAACTCAGGGAAGGCGACGCCATCTTTTTCTAAATCACTGGCGGTAACAATACGGTCAGGCATTAAGCCATCATTAAGTCGTTCGAGATTAAAACCTTCGTAGATTTTATCGGCTTGGGTGACGCGTAGAAGAAAGGCGTGTCCTTGTTGTTTGGGCCAGTGAGGGATATCGCGGGCTCGAATATCTCTTGCAAAGACTTTTTCACCTTGCACTTTGGCATAGCCATCAATTCGGAATTTGATTTTTTTATCGACAGGGTTCCAGTCGGGAGCCTGAAGAATTTTTTCCTCGAATAGCACATCAAAAGCTCGGCTATACAAAGGGGCGATATAACAAGAGATCCCCGCAACAACAGCACATTTGATAAAGTGTCTGCGGGATAGTCCGACATGGTTATTGCTCATAATATACCCTTACACTTATTTTCATTGCTTCAATTATTATTTTTTATTTCATTGCTAGTTTCGTGATATAAATATTTATATATCCAATGGTTCTATATCGAAATATGAGTAGAATTGGATGGATAATAAAAATGATGACGATTAGCATAATCTGCATATTATTATTTATAATATAAACAATAAAATTAATTATGTATAATGTAAACCATGAATATAGGTATATTAATATTAGCGGCAGGAAAAAGTGAGCGTTTTCAACGTGCTGGTGGTGAAGGAAGTAAATTAAATTATCGAATTGACCAACAAACTGTGTTCGAAAAAACGCTTGTAAATTCAATGAATAGTGAATTGCCTATTCATGTAGTCACTCGCGCTGATAATTTGGGTGTCATTAACAATTGTTTACATTTTAATATTCCATTTTCCGTATTAAATAGCCATGGACTAGGGGAATCGATTGCGTTAGGCGTAAAAAATACCTCTAATTGGAGTGGCTGGTTAATTCAGTTGGGTGATATGCCCTATATTTCTCACGAAATATTTATTCGAGTTGCGAACGAATTAAAAAATTATTCATTAGTGCGACCTGTATATAAAAACATACCGGGGCACCCTGTCGGAATATCAGAAAAGTATCGACAAAATTTGCTTAATTTATCGGGAGATAATGGCGCAAAATCAATATTACGTCATCAATTGGTTTACGAAATGCAGATAAATGATGAGAATGTCATTAAAGATATTGATTATCTTCCAAATAAAAACTAAGAATAAAAATCAATAGGGACTGAATATGCTACGTGAAGATGTGTCCGTGATTTCTCAAGCAATAAAGTGGGCAATGGATGAACCAGTCTGGTTATGCACTGTGCTGAATACTTATGGTTCATCGCCGCGAAGCCCCGGCTCTTTATTGGTCGCTAAAGGAGATGGGATGTATGTAGGTTCTCTCTCTGGAGGCTGTATTGAAGAGGATTTTCTGCAACGAATTCAGCAAGGTCATTATTTAAAAGATAGCCAAGTTGTTCGCTATGGTCAGGGCGGGGTGGAAGCCAAAGTCAATTTACCTTGTGAAGGGAGTTTAGATGTTCTTATCGAATATTTACCCTGTAACCCGCATTCTCATCAATACCTTTCACAAATTCAAACAGCACTACTCGGTTATACCGCCATCATCAAAAAACTGACACTCCCCCTGCGAAGTGAAATTTCGACGGTACCAAACTCACAACATCCCACGCATATTGAGCGCAATGGCGATGAGATCCAATTTTATATCATGGCGCCACCCAAGCTAATCGTTGCAGGTATTTCTAATGTCGGTGTTTACTGCGCTAATTTTGCGGTCACATTAGGGTTTGAAGTGATTATTTGTGAGCATCGTGATGACGAATTGTTACGCTTTGCTGGGCAAATTGCAGAACAAGTTGAGATTAAAAAAATATTCCCTGCCCGCTTTTTAGAAGAGAATCCAAGCGCATCTAATACCGCTATTGTGTCTTTGACTCATGACCCTCGCATTGATGATTTAACATTAATGGAAGCAGTGAATACATCTGCATTTTATATTGGTGCAATGGGCTCGACCCGAACGAGCGCTAAGCGCCGAGAGCGTTTGTTAAATTCAGGGGGATTAACGCTTGAGATGTTAGAGCAGATTCATGCGCCTATCGGTATTCCCATTGGCAGTAAAACCCCACCAGAGATTGCGTTAGCGATTATGGCCGACATAGTGGCACATAAGAATGGGCGGGGTTAAGCTAGTTTTGCCCATTTCGAATCGGGAAAATAAATAGTGGGAAATGTATGGCTATTTTAAAACATGGAAGGATTCATAATGCGTTCTAAACTCATTCATCAATGGAAGTTCAAAAGGAGAGCTAGGCTCTCTTTCTTAGGCGCAGAGATCCTTTGGTCGGTAGTTTTAGGCATCATTCAGGCATTAGTCTATCAATGGTATTTGAGCGCTCATCCAGAGGATGCAAGTTTAGTTTTTCAAAGTAATTTTTATCATCAATTCTCTTTTAGCCAGTTTGGGTTGATGGAAGTTCTGTTTGCGATTATCCAAATCTATATATTTACGCTGCTTCTTACACAACGAGTTAGGGATATGGGTATTAAATATCCATTTATAATTTCGCTTGTTTTTACATCAGCATCATTGTTTTTAGCACCATTAAGTATGTTTAACTCATCGACCTTTTCAGTTGTATTTATGTTTATTTTGTTGATTGGGGCATTGATTGCTTTATTTGCACCATCAGCGCCGGAAACAAATGTGAATATAAAAAATGATGTGGTGAATTGAAAGATAGGGGGAGATAATTGATGTGGGCTGAAATGTAGATTAGATAAACAGCATAACGATCTTATGCTGTTTATCTTAGATAATACTTTTTACGATGAAAGTATTGGCTTACACATTAAACAAGAAGTTCAACACATCGCCATCTTTAACGATGTAATCTTTACCTTCTGCACGCATTTTACCGGCTTCTTTCGCACCTTGTTCACCACGGAATTTGATGAAATCTTCGAATGCGATAGTTTGTGCGCGGATAAAGCCTTTTTCGAAGTCAGTATGGATTTTACCCGCCGCTTGTGGAGCTGTGGCACCAACAGGGATAGTCCATGCACGCACTTCTTTCACGCCAGCGGTGAAGTAAGTTTGCAGGTTTAATAATTCGTAACCTGCACGAATCACACGGTTAAGACCTGGCTCTTCAATGCCTAAATCAGCCATAAACTCATCGCGCTCTTCATCGTCTAGCTCGGCGATATCAGATTCGATAGCGGCGCAAACAGGCACAACTACAGAACCTTCGGCTTTAGCGATTTCGTAGACTTTGTCTAAGTATGGGTTATTTTCAAAACCATCTTCATTGACGTTAGCAATGTACATGGTTGGCTTCAGGGTCAAGAAGCTTAAATAACGGATTGCGGCTTTATCTTCAGCGGTTAAATCTAATGAACGCAGCATGCCAGCTTGTTCTAAGTGTGGCAGGCATTTTTCTAGAGCTTCTAATTCCGCTTTTGCGTCTTTATCGCCGCCTTTTGCGCGTTTTTGTACGCGGTGAATAGCACGCTCACAAGTATCTAAGTCAGACAGCGCTAATTCAGTGTTGATCACTTCGATATCGGCTGCTGGGTCAACTTGGCCAGCAACGTGGATGATATTGTCATTTTCGAAACAACGAACGACGTGACCAATCGCTTCCGTTTCACGGATGTTAGTCAGGAATTGGTTACCAAGACCTTCACCTTTCGATGCGCCTTTTACCAGACCCGCGATATCAACGAATTCCATCGTGGTTGGCAGGATGCGCTGAGGCTTCACAATTTCAGCTAATTGATCAAGACGTGGGTCTGGCATTGGCACAACACCCGTGTTTGGTTCAATTGTACAGAAAGGGAAGTTGGCTGCTTCGATGCCGGCTTTGGTCAATGCATTAAACAGAGTGGATTTACCCACGTTAGGCAGACCAACGATACCGCATTTAAAACCCATATGTTTCTCACCTTAATAGCGGGGGCAGGCGAGTGCTGCCCCTAATGTTTAGAAAATTGGCGCTGATTATACACAAAAACTCGTGTTTGATGAAATCAACTCTTAGGCTGTGGCTTTAAAACCATGTAAGCGATTGATAGCTTTGTCCATTCCGTCGGATAACAGGATGTCCGTGCAGCGCACAGATTCATCAATTGCATCATCAATAAGCTTCTGTTCTGACAGCGGAGGCTTGCCTAAAACGAACCCAACAACTTTGTTTTTATCGCCTGGATGCCCAATACCAATGCGTAAGCGGTAAAAGTTCGGGTTATTGGCAAATTTACTTTGAATATCTTTTAAGCCGTTATGTCCGCCGTTACTGCCACCGAGTTTCATTTTGGCAACGCCCGGTGGTAAATCGAGTTCATCATGGGCGACTAAAATTTCATCTGGATTAATGCGATAAAAATTGGCCACTGCTGCGACGGATTTACCGCTCAAGTTCATAAAGGTGGTTGGAACCAGCAAGCGAATATCATTGCCATTAAGATTGATGCGAGCCGTATAACCAAAAAATTTAGGCTCTTCCTTTAACGATTGGTTATGGCGTTGTGCCAGTAAATCAACATACCACGCACCAGCGTTATGGCGGGTTTGCGCATATTCAGCGCCCGGATTGGCTAATCCAACAATTAATTTTATTTTACTCACGGGGACTTTTTCACTGTCAATGTATAGAAATTGGCGACTAGTTTACCTCGTGTCGGGGTGGATGTACAAAATTGTCATTGATAAGGTTGTGCTAGTGATAATTAGTTTGTGAATTATTCGTCAATACCATCATCAGTTGTTAAATTGATTAAAAGCACTTTTTGAGTAGATATCCTTAAACTCTTCTATACATGTGAAGCTTATCGCAAATAATTTTACTTAAAGAGCTATACTCTTTACATAAATATAAAGTTTTATCGAACTTTTCTTTAATGCTTGCGTATCAGTTTACTGATATTGGAGGTAGATATGAAACGGAAAATGGTTACTCTCATTGGTAATGGCTTGATGGGTTTGGGTATGGTGGTGATGGGGGGAAGCATCGGTTTAAACCTGTTTTCTCATATTGTTGATTTAGGGTTGTCCGATGACATCATCAATGGCTCACTGTTCGGGATCTTTATCGGTGCATTGGTTTGGTTAGTGGGCGCAAGAATGGGCGGTAAAGAGAAAGTGGAAGACCGTTACTGTTTGCTGAAACGCCAATTTCATTCCCGTAACGATAACCACCGTTACCCATAGTGAGTTGGGCTGAAGCTCATCAATGGATATCCTCAATGAACAAAAATGTGTCATTGAAAAATAGGTAAAATCTAAATAAGAGTGAAATTCGATATCAATGATTTCACTCTTATTTTTTGTCTAAAGCCACGATAAATGAAACCGTTCAAAAAAATAAAGCCCCTACGGTTGATGAACAACAGTAGGGGCGCTACTTATAAATTTTTGTATCGTGACCACAATGAATGTGGTGCGATAAAGCACATTTCTCGCCTCAATAATTTAATGAAAAACTACTGAAACCAGCATGTTAAAACGGGGTCATTAAGACCCCGCTTTAGAATTAGTGCTCGAACATCGCAGAAATTGACTCTTCATTGCTGATACGGCGAATAGCTTCGGCCAGCATGCCTGAAAGGGTCAGGGTGCGAACTTTGTTCAGCGCCTTGATTTCAGGAGAAAGAGGAATTGTGTCACAAACAATGACTTCATCAATTACAGAGTTTTTGATGTTGTCTACAGCATTACCTGAGAAGATTGGGTGAGTTGCATAAGCGAATACACGCTTAGCACCACGTTCTTTCAGCGCTTCAGCTGCTTTACACAGTGTGCCACCAGTATCAATCATATCGTCAACTAAGATACAGTCACGACCAGAAACGTCACCGATGATATGCATCACTTGAGAAACGTTTGCGCGTGGGCGACGTTTGTCAATGATTGCCATATCAGTATCGTTCAGTAATTTCGCGATTGCTCTAGCACGAACGACGCCGCCGATGTCTGGAGAAACAACGATTGGGTTTTCTAAATCTTTCTGCAGCATATCTTCCAGAAGGATTGGGCTACCAAATACGTTATCTACAGGAACATCAAAGAAGCCCTGGATCTGCTCTGCGTGTAAGTCAACAGTAAGAACACGGTCAACACCCACACTTGACAGAAAATCGGCAACAACTTTAGCGGTGATTGGTACACGGGCAGAACGTACGCGACGATCCTGTCTTGCATAACCGAAGTAAGGGATAACAGCGGTAATACGACCAGCAGATGCACGGCGCAGGGCATCGACCATAACAACGAGTTCCATCAGGTTGTCATTGGTTGGTGCGCAAGTTGACTGGATGATAAAAATATCACCACCGCGAACATTTTCATTAATTTGAACACTGACTTCGCCGTCGCTAAAACGACCAACAGCCGCGTCTCCAAGATTAGTGTAAAGGCGGTTAGCAACACGTTGTGCTAGTTCCGGTGTAGCGTTACCAGCAAAAAGCTTCATATCGGGCACGAGAAAAACCTCAGGCTTGCGTCCAGAGAGATATTGTTGACCAACAGCAATGATGGATAAGTCATCACTATCGGTGCAATACACGGGTTATCCCAGCGCGGAATTTGTGCACAGGAGAAACATTCGCTCCTTGAGCGACGAATCCTTGCACCCACGATGGGGATTTATTTAACACCTTCAGGGCATCCGCTTGGGTTTCAAATTCAGAAAACACACAAGCGCCTGTTCCTGTTAGGCGAGACGGAGCATATTCTAACAGCCAAGAAACGAGCTGTTCAACCTCACGAAAACGTTTTCTTGCGATCGGTTCACAGTCATTTGCATACGGAGCCAGTAATAATGCGGCTAAAGAGCGTTTTGGAGAATTTCTATTTAATTCTGGATCTGTGAAGATCATCGGGGTTGAGATTTCAATTCCGGGGTGTGCGACTAAATACCAACGCTCTTTTGGTTCTGCGGGTGTTAAAATTTCGCCAATGCCTTCAGCAAAGGCGGCATGACCGCGAACAAAAACGGGAACATCAGCACCAAGGTGTTTACCTAATTCGGCTAAAACCTCATCAGAAACGTGAGTTCCCCAATGCTCATTAAGCGCAATCAGCGTTGTCGCGGCATTTGACGATCCGCCACCAATACCACCGCCCATCGGCAGCACTTTGTTGATGTGAATATCTGCACCTAACGCCCCTTGATGATTGAGGGTTTCGCGACAATAGGTTTGCAAGCTTTTTGCTGCACGAATAATTAAGTTTTTTTCGGTATCCACACCCGGCATCGGGGTGAGCAAATTAATCTGATCATCCGAACGAGTGCTAAAGGTGATTTCATCACCATAATCTAAAAATTGAAACAGAGTCTGTAGCTCATGATAACCATCAGCTCGCTGCCCAGTAATGTATAAAAAAAGATTCAATTTTGCCGGTGATGGCCACGTTAACGTCATTTTTTCAGTGTCCAACTATCCATTTTTAATTTGATGATTTTATCCCCTTGCTTCAACTCCATGTGGTTCGGCAGCATCGGCGAGGTTTTGGTATCGTAAGAGAGATAATCCAATTTCCATGTTTCGCCATTGATTTTAAACGTCACGGATTTGAGCAGGTGGTTGCTATCGAGAGTATATTCAGTGGCACGCCCTGGAGAACCGACCAACCAAGCGGTGAGATCATCAATGGGGATATCCATACCAGTTAACTGATAAATTAATTCACTTGGCACATCACTCATGTGAGTTTGCCCATCTTTCGTGGTTAATTTGGTTAAATCAGGTTCCACACTAAGTTCCAGTTCACGCGTACCTAATGGGTTAGTCAGCAATAAACGGTATTTTTCGGGGGTATATTGCTGCCAGAAAAACTTCGCGTAAGTTTTGGTTTCTGTTCCGGTACCTTGACCGCCAATGTACACAAAGGAGCCGCGAGTTTGGTAATCACGCAGTTCAACCACTTGTGATTGGTGGGCTTTCCACTGCGCATCCGTTGAAGATGAAGTGCCTTTCGTAGTGTCTTGAGATGTGGTCACACAGGCAGTCAGCAGCAGGCAGGAAAGGGGCATTAATCGCCAAAAGTTTCTGGCTGGGCGCATAAACGACAGAGCTGAAGAAAGTTGCATATCGGTTCTCAAAAGGTAATTTTCAGGAATATTGCGCTAATCTGCAGTGGTTATCAATGAAAACATACTAAAAAATAGGGAATTTGCTTTCTGTGCCAAATAGCGGCATCCTTGATGCATCTTATTGATATTGATATCAGACAGTCCGATAATCAACGTAAATTTTGGTGTGCATCATCTTTCTGATTGTTGATGATAGGCTACCCGTAGAAACAGACGCGTTAATCATCTACAATATACGAATATAAATCGCAGTAATGAGCTAGGTCACTAGTATCATGCTGACAAATAAATTAGCAATGTGAGCAATGTGAGTAAGTCGTAAGCACAATGACCCTATTAGCCTTAGGCATTAATCATAAAACAGCACCAGTGGCTTTGCGTGAGCAAGTCGCTTTTGGTCCTGAAAAAATCGACCACGCACTTGAGGAGTTACTGAAACAGCCTCAAGTGAGTGGCGGCGTTGTGCTGTCTACCTGTAACCGAACTGAACTGTATCTTAGCCTTGAATCCCAAGAAAAAGCGCAGGAGCAGTTAACTAAATGGTTATGTGATTTTCATGGGATCACAGCCAAAGATCTACAACCTAGCCTTTATTGGCACCAAGATGCGCGCGCAGTTAGCCATCTTATGCGTGTGGCAAGTGGGCTAGATTCGTTGGTTCTTGGTGAGCCTCAAATTCTCGGTCAAGTGAAAAAGGCGTTTGCGCTTTCGCAAGATAATCATTCTCTATCTAGCGAATTAGAGCGCTTATTCCAAAAATCGTTTTCCGTGGCTAAACGTGTACGAACTGAAACTGATATCGGTGCGAATGCGGTCTCTGTCGCTTTTGCGGCTTGTACACTGGCGAGACAGATTTTCGAATCACTCAAACATTTGAATATTTTGTTAGTCGGTGCAGGGGAAACCATCGAATTAGTCGCTCGTCATTTGCGTGAGCATGGCGTGCAAAAAATGATGATAGCTAACCGAACGCTAGAACGTGCAGAACTTCTAGCCAAAGAAGTGAACGCGCAAGTTATCTCATTAGCCGATATCGATAATCGTTTAGCTGAAGCGGATATTGTGATTAGTTCAACGGCTAGCCCGCTGCCAATTATTGGTAAAGGGATGGTCGAGCGTGCGATGAAAGCACGCCGTAGTAAACCTATGTTATTGATTGATATCGCAGTTCCTCGTGATATCGAGCAGGATGTAGAAAAACTTAGAGATGTTTATCTCTACACTGTTGATGATCTGGAATCCATCATTGCCCAAAACTTGGCGCAACGTAAAGCCGCCGCGGTTGAAGCGGAATTTATTGTTGAGCAAGAAAGCGGTCATTTTATGGATTGGTTGCGCTCACAAGCCGGAGTCTCTACAATTCGCGAATACAGAGAGCAGGCGGAAGCAATTCGGGCAAGTATGACCGAAAAAGCACTTGCAGCCATTGCCCAAGGTGCCAACCCTGAGCAAGTGATTATGCAGCTATCACAACAGTTAACCAACCGCCTGATCCACGCTCCGACTAAATCTTTGCAGCAAGCTGCGGGAAATGGGGATGTTGAGCGTCTAAATCTACTTAGGGACAGCTTAGGGCTGGACCATCAATAACCACTTTTTAATCATAGGTCTGATATAACGAATGAAGCCTTCTATTGTCGCAAAACTAGAAGCATTACAAGAACGCTACGAAGAAATTGAAGCGCACCTTGCTGATGCGGGTGTGATTGCTGATCAAGACCGTTTTCGTGCTTTATCAAAAGAATATGCTCAGTTAACGGATGTCGCGAAGTGTTTTACTGCGTGGCGCACCGTTCAGGATGATATCGAAACAGCACAAATGCTGTTAGATGACCCTGAAATGAAAGAGATGGCTCAAGAAGAGTTAAAAGAAGCCAAAGAGCGCAATGAAGAGCTAGAGCAACAATTGCAATTGTTGTTACTTCCAAAAGATCCTGATGATGAATATAACTGCTTTGTGGAAATCCGCGCGGGCGCGGGTGGCGATGAAGCGGCAATTTTTGCGGGTGATTTATTCCGTATGTACAGCCGTTATGCGGAAAGTAACCGCTGGCGCGTTGAACTGATGAGCACCAGTGATGGTGAGCACGGTGGATACAAAGAAGTTATCGCAAAAATTTCGGGTGATAGCGTATATGGTCGCTTGAAGTTTGAATCCGGTGGTCACCGCGTACAACGTGTTCCTGAGACGGAATCACAAGGCCGTATTCATACCTCCGCATGTACTATTGCTATTTTACCTGAACTGCCAGAAGCGGAATTACCGGAAATTAGCCCAGCGGACTTACGTATTGATACATTCCGTTCATCGGGCGCGGGTGGTCAGCACGTTAACACCACCGATTCGGCAATTCGTATTACCCACTTACCAACGGGGATTGTGGTTGAATGTCAGGATGAACGTTCACAACACAAAAACAAAGCGAAAGCGATGTCTGTGTTGGGTGCACGTATTCGCCAAGCTGAAATGGATAAACGCCATGCAGCGGAAGCCTCTGAACGCCGTAACTTATTAGGTTCCGGTGACCGTTCTGACCGTATTCGTACTTATAATTTTCCACAAGGTCGAGTCACTGATCACCGTATCAACCTCACGCTGTACCGTTTGGATGAAGTGATGGAAGGAAAACTGGATGCATTAATTCAGCCTATCATCAACGAATATCAAGCTGATCAGCTTTCTGCTTTATCTGAGCAGGACTAATGCGTTATAGCGAATGGTTACAGCAGGCAGTCGTCAGACTGTCTGCCAGTGATAGCGCTAAACGAGATGCGCAGATCCTGTTGCAGCATACGACAGGGCGCAGTCGTACTTACATCCTCGCTTTCGATGAAACCGAACTAACTCCCCACGAACAGCAACAATTAGAAGCGCTATTAGCCCGTCGTGAACAAGGAGAGCCGATTGCCTACATTGTGGGTGAACGCGAGTTCTGGTCACTGCCGCTATATGTATCCCCCGCAACCTTGATCCCGCGTCCAGATACCGAATGCCTTGTTGAGCAAGCGTTAGCACGCCTTCCTCAAGACGCGTGTCGTATTTTGGATCTTGGCACAGGAACGGGGGCTATTGGGTTAGCCTTGGCGTCAGAGTTACCCAATAGTCGCGTAACGGGCGTGGATTTTAACCCCGATGCGGTGGCGTTAGCGCAACGAAATCAACAACGTTTAGCCATTACAAATATTCAGTTCTCACAAAGTGATTGGTTTACTTCACTACCAAATGAACTATTTGATATGATTGTGAGTAATCCACCTTATATTGATGAGAGTGATATTCACTTGAGTCAAGGTGATGTGCGTTTTGAACCATCAACGGCGTTGATTGCTGATGAGGATGGTTTTTCAGATTTAGCACACATTATTGCCACATCAAAACAATACCTAAAACAACAAGGGTGGCTGCTGCTTGAGCATGGTTGGCAGCAAGGTTTAACAGTGCGAGAGCTGTTTAATGAAAATGGGTACACCAATGTCGAGACCTGTCTGGATTATGGTGGTAAAGAGCGAATTTCCCTTGGCCAATGGAATGGTTAAGCGGGCAATTGCAGTGGAATTGTAATGAAAACAATAGCAAATATTGAGTTTAATCAGCTACCGTTAAGTGAAGGCATTATGATGGTTTCTAACATCATTCGCGCCGATTTTCCCTTTATGCAGGTACAAACGCAATTAGATGATTTAGTCACTAAAGCGCGTGCAGCGATAGATTTGACGGCGGATAACCAGTCAAAGATAGAACAGCTGATTGCACTGTTTTATAGTGAGTGGAAATTTGGTGCGGCGCACGGTGTTTACGCGCTATCTGATATGCTGTGGCTGGATAAGGTTTTAGCCTCTAAGCAAGGTACTCCAGTCTCTCTTGGCTCAATTTTCTTATTTATTGCTGAACAGCTCGATTTAGAGATTGAAGCTGCAATTTTCCCGACTCAATTACTTTTTGTCTCGACAAAACGAGATGGTTCTCAGTGGTTTATTAACCCTGTTAGCGGTGAAACCTTATCACAACATACATTAACTATGTGGTTAAAAGGAACCGTTGATCCATACTCCGAATTTATCTTTGATGAATTGGACGTGGCTGAACATAGCGTTATTGTTCGCAAAATTTTCGACACGCTAAAAGCGGCGCTGATGGAAGAGAAAAAAATGGAGATGGCATTAAAAGTCTGTGAGACATTGCTGATCCTCGATCCTGAAGACCCTTATGAAATCCGCGACCGAGGGCTTATCCTCGCGCATTTAGATTGTAACCATGTGGCGCTGAGTGACCTTAACTATTTTGTTGAGCATTGCCCAGAAGACCCTGTGTCGGAAATGATTAAAATTCAAATTTATTCGCTGGATAACCTTCCAGTTGTACTGCATTGATTAACGTATAGACAGTTTTTGTCTTCCTATAAAGGGTAAGAGTATGCAACAGAAAGTAGTCAGTATCGGTGATATTAAGGTCGCAAACGATCTGCCATTTGTTCTGTTTGGTGGCATGAACGTACTTGAATCTCGCGATATGGCGATGAAAGTGTGTGAGCATTATGTCACTGTGACACAAAAATTAGGCATTCCGTATGTATTTAAAGCCTCTTTTGATAAAGCTAACCGATCATCTATTCACTCTTATCGTGGACCGGGCTTGGAAGAAGGGCTGAAAATCTTCCAAGAAATCAAACAGACTTTTGGTGTGAAAATCATTACCGATGTTCATACTCCAGAGCAAGCTCAGCCAGCTGCTGAAGTGGTGGATGTTATCCAACTGCCAGCATTCTTAGCGCGTCAAACTGACTTAGTTGCGGCAATGGCGAAAACTGATGCGGTTATTAACATCAAAAAACCTCAGTTCATCAGCCCGGGACAAATCGGCAACATCGTTGAGAAATTTATCGAAGGTGGTAACGATAAAATTATCCTGTGTGACCGCGGTGCAAACTTTGGCTATGACAACCTAGTGGTTGATATGCTTGGTTTTAATGTCATGATGCAAGCCTCTAACGGCTGCCCAGTTATTTTTGACGTAACACACTCACTGCAATGCCGTGACCCATTTGGCGCTGCATCAGGTGGTCGTCGTGGACAAGTTGCTGAACTGGCAAGAGCGGGAATGGCGGTAGGGTTAGCAGGTCTGTTCCTTGAAGCTCACCCAGATCCAGATAACGCACGTTGTGATGGTCCTTCTGCATTACCATTAAATAAATTAGAGCCATTCTTACAACAAGTTAAAGCCATTGACGAAGTTGTAAAAAGCTTCCCTGCGTTGGACACCAACAGCTAATTATCGCTTCAAATGCAATTAAATGATGTTGTTTCCATGTTCGGCGCTGATCTCCAGCGCCGATATGGTGAAAAAATTCATAAAGTCACCTTACATGGTGGCTTTAGCTGCCCAAACCGTGATGGCACGTTGGGGCGAGGTGGCTGCACCTTTTGTAATGTGTCATCCTTCAGTGATGAAAAACAGTCTGAACAACCCATTACCCTTCAAATCCAGCAACAAATTTCCCGAATCTCTCGAGCCAATCGCTATTTGGCGTATTTCCAAGCCTATACCAGTACATACGACGAAGTATATCGTTTAAAACAGCTGTATGAAGAAGCGCTGCAACAGGCCGATATGGTTGGCTTATGCGTAGGCACTCGCCCTGATTGTGTGCCTGACGCGGTGTTATCTTTACTGGCGGATTATCGCCAGCAAGGTTATGAGATTTGGCTAGAACTTGGCTTACAAACTGCTCACGACAAAACATTGCACCGTATTAATCGCGGTCATGATTTTGCTGCCTATCAAGCGACCACCCAAAAAGCCCGTGCGCTGGGAATCAAGGTTTGTACTCATTTGATTTGCGGCCTGCCAAATGAAAATGCGGCAATGAATATGCAGACGTTAGAGGCGGTTTTGGCGTGTGGTACAGACGGTATAAAATTGCATCCACTGCATATTGTTGAGGGCAGCATTATGGCAAAAAGTTGGCGAGTGGGTCGCATAGACACCCTATCTTTAGAAGAATATACCGCAACTGCGGGGGAGATGATCCGCCATACGCCAACGGATATTCTGTACCATCGTATCAGTGCCAGTGCGAGAAAACCGACTCTATTAGCCCCACAATGGTGTGAAAATCGTTGGGTAGGCATGAACAGTTTGTACCAGTATTTGCTCGCTAATGGTGGGCAAGGCTCTGCGTTATAGCGTTTCAAGAACCGTTTTAAAAATATCATTTATTCATACGAATTCACTTTTATAAATAATAATAAGGCATCTATGTACCCAATCCTCTCTGTTATTAAAAATACCAGCCGCCAATTTTGCTTAGGTGCGGTGGGTTTAATGTTCTCACTACATTCAATGGCGCAATACGATATTACGCCTGAAGATAAGAAAATATTTGAACAGACCAAAACAGCGGCTCAAAACAATGACGCTAAAGCGCAATATGAATTAGCTGGAATGTATTTGTCGGGAATTGGTGTATTACAAAACCAAAACAATGCCAAGTTATGGGCAGAAAAATCAGCACAAGCAGGCAATGCAGATGCGTATTCATTATTGGCGGATATTACGTTAATTAGTGGGGATAGAACGTTTATTGAGGAATTTGTCAAAGCCCGTGAATATGCGACTAAAGCCGTTGCTGGTGGGAGTATTCGAGGGAAGATAAGTTTAGCAGAAACGTTGATTACACCTGAGTCAGGTGATGTTGATTACCCGCGCGCCATTACGCTACTTGAGGAAGTCAGTGCGTTAAATGATAAAGATTATTTTAATGCGCCTTTATGGTTAGGCATCATTTATTATGATGGTAATGGGGTGCCACAAGATGAGAAAAAAGCCTTGGAATGGTTTGCGAAAGCCGATGCATTAACCTTCGCTGGCTTTGCAGAAGGTATGGCTTCATTTCAATTTAATGATGGTAACAATGGTGCAGTCAGAGATGACGAGCAGAAAGCAACAAAACTCCGTGCGATGGCTTGTGAATTAGGTAAAACCGAAGGTAATGAAATGTACTGCTACTGATTTTTAGCGTACATGATGGAATTAAAAATGCCGCCCTTGTTAAGTCAGTGCGGCATTTTTATTGTCAGCGTTAAGTTAATAACACGGTAGCACTGTTATGACTGAAGCTGCTTTTTATTTTCCTGGATCTGATGAACTTCTTCTAATGCACTTTTCAGTGAATTTTGGAAGCTCAGCACGCCATCAATCGGGCGAACATTGGCACGCGCTAATGTTTTCAGTGGTTGGAATGGAATATCGCACACAATAATGTGGGTGTCTTTACGAACGATATCAATAAATTTATGGAAAGCTTCTAGCCCCCCTGCATCAAATACAGGTACGGCATCCCACTGCATCACAATTGTTTCATAACCGTGACTTTTTATCCGTAGTTCATCAAAAATACGCTCTGCGGCAGCAAAGAATAGAGGACCATTCACTCGCACAACCAGCAGGCTTTTATCTTCTTGAGTCTCTGGTAGTTGGGTTACTCGTGTCATATTGGCAATTCGGCGCATAAACAGCAGTGATGCGATAACAATTCCGACAGTGATAGCAATAACCATGTCAAATAGGACAGTCAATGACATACACAGCAGTAAAACAATAATGTCATCTTTTGGCGCGCGGCGGATCAACGTAAACACTTTGCCAGCGGCACTCATATTCCACGCCACAATTAGTAGCAGTGAGGACATAGCAGCGAGCGGTAAATAGGAGAGCAATGGTGCAAGAATAAGCAAGGTCAGCAATACTAAAATAGAGTGCACAATAGCCGATATAGGGGATGTTGCACCAGCGCGGACGTTTGCAGCCGAACGGGCAATCGCCGCGGTTGCGGTGATCCCTCCAAAGAATGGGGCGGCAATATTCCCTAATCCCTGACCAATAAGCTCACTATTGGAATGGTGTTTTTTCCCCGTCATGTTGTCGAGCACGACGGCACACAATAGGGATTCAATTGCACCAAGAACAGCCATTGACAAAGCGGCAGGCATCAATGCGGTGATCATCGACCAACTGATGGGCGCACTACCCGGTAACTCCCAAGGCAACATAAACTGCGGCAGAATAGGCGGAATACCGTTACCTTGAGTTCCATCCGGTAATAAATAGCTAAATTTAGAACCGATAGTTTCTACCTGAATATCAAACAGGGTTAGCACCCACATGATCAGGGTGCCGACAATAATTGCAGGCAAGTGTCCCGGTAGGCGAACTTTGAGTTTAGGCCAGAAAACCAGCACTAATAAAGTCGCAAGCCCAATCAAGGTGTCACTGTATTGTAGGGTTGGAAATGCTTTAGACAGCGCAATCACTTTATCGACATAGTTTTCAGGAACATGCTCCATGTGCAGACCAAAAAAATCTTTGATTTGCATGGTCGCAATCGTAATCGCAATCCCCGACGTGAAGCCAAGCGTGACGGATACAGGAATATATTCGATAAATTTACCGAAGCGAGCAAAACCCATCGCCAGCAAGATAATCCCTGACATCAATGTCGCGACTAATAAGCCACTAAGCCCGTATTGTTGGGATACGGGGTATAAGATAACCACAAAGGCCGCAGTTGGACCAGAAACGCTGTAACGGGAACCACCCGAAATTGCAATGACAATCCCCGCAATGGCAGCGGTGTAAAGACCATATTGAGGTGGAACACCACTGGCTATAGCGAGTGCCATAGCCAGTGGAATTGCAATAATCCCAACGGTAATACCCGCAATTAAATCCTTCATAAATCGGGCTGCGGTGTATTTCTCTTTCCAACAGGAATCAATCAATGCGCTAAAAGGACGCAATCTATTAATATTTTTTGTACTCATTAAAACCCTACCAAAATAACAGGGTGAAAAATAAACGAAATGAAGGTATGAGGATACGCCTAACTGAATCAAAAAAATGTGTTATTTATCAATGAAACTACAATTATCATAACGTTTTCAGTATCAAAAGTAAAAAAGCGTTATTTACTCCGTTAAATATCATTAAACGTATTTAAAATAATTATTAACTATCGATTTGCTATTTTAAACAGCAATTTAAAAGGTGTGATAATTAATTAATAGTCAATTTACCGTTTATTTAAATACCACCCAAAACAAACTAAAAAATAAGCGAAAATAATAACCATCCCCACAAGAGAACCACGCAATAACTGGTACGCTGAAATAATTTGCGAGTGCCTTCCCAGCGACTTTCCATGCTTCGGTTTTCCCTATTTGGGTTTCTAGAGGATTGAGGAAATAAGAGTCCGAGAGCATTATCAAAGGCTTGGGTATCACCCTGGCGATAAATTAGCCTGAAGAAATGATGGTCAAGCCATAGGCGGAAAATGAAGTATTGGCTGGCAAAAAATAGCCCGACACTCACCGCGAGGCTAAAATGTGAGATTGAATCATGAAGCAGTAAAGCGAATTGACCCAATAACGCGAGGATGGCACCTACGGCAAAATAGCGCCAACTTGCGGTGAATACCACAATCACATCTCCACGGTTTTTATCCATCAATGAACTCATTGCTGTGTTCTCCGTATATGAAATTGCTGATACCAGTGATGTAACTGTTCAACAGTCGCTGAATTTAAAATCACCTGAGGGCGAACTTGTTCCACATGAGCGATTGCCTCATCGATATTTTCCGCCATATTTTGATGTACCATCCAAGCCACTACAACCGTCGCACTACGGGAATAGCCTAACTTACAGTGAACATACACCGAACCACTTTGGGCGAGTCTATCCATGGTCATAACGGCTTTCTCAATATCCTCGGGGCTTAGAGGTAACAAATCAATCTGTGGCTGACTACAATAATTTTTACCTTGGCTGTAGTTATTGCGAGGCCACTCGCAAGTCATATCGAGAACGGCTTGAGTTTGCAGTGGATATAACGGGCGTCCTCCCAAAACTATTTTTTCGTTCACAATACTAGGTTGCTGGCAGCGCTTGGCATAGTAATGATAGGTACCCCAAGCGATCAGGCGATAAGGAAGTAAAACTAATGTGGCAGAAGGAGAAACCTGCCCAGAGGCTGTTTTCTGGAATATCGAAGCACCAGCACCTAAATAGCCTAGTGTGACGAAAGTTAAGGCGATTGCAGGCCATAGGAGCCACCATGTTGCACCTTGCACGAGAAAGGCGAGAGCATAGCAGGCGATAGCGCCGACTCCATAGTTTGTTGCTATTTTCAGGCTACGAGGGCTACCGGTATAGCGCCATTGCCAGCGAGTGTTAATGGGTAACAAGTAGCTGATGATGACACCAACGGCGAAGCCGGTGATCACATCGATAAAATGATGCTGCCATGTGGTGAGAACGGAGAACAAAATAAGGAATGACCAACTGTGCAGTAACCAGCGCCATTGAGTTGGAGTATGTGCTCGGAAGCGTAACCATAGTAACCACAGTAAAATAATATGCAGTGAAGGGGCTTGGTTATAAGGTAAGTCAAACAGCTCTAAGCTATCGAACATCCAGCCGAATGCCCCATTGGTTTCAGGGCGAGGAAAGCTGAACTTAAGTGGAAAAAGTAAAAAGCCGGCACAGGCGATGAGGGAGGCTGCAACTAAACGCAAACCATGGATGCATTGCTCACGGCGGGTAACACAGACAAACAAGGAAAGCCCATAGAACAGGTCGATGCTCCAATAGGGGATAATGGTCCATGGCAAAAATGGAATGTGTGTTTCCCATCCGTATACATAAGAAGGCACATTAGGCAGTGTCGCGGTGTAATTATTGACTTGCCCATAGGTTAAAAAGAAAAAAGGGGCTAAAAATAGCAACCAAACTAACCCATAGAGCCAAATCTGGCGTCGTGATGTCGGGCGCGTATCTTGGGCTAAATGGAGCATGGGTTCGGTTCCTATCCTTATTAATCGCCTCTCGATGCACTGAAGGTACATCAATCAGTCATCTGCAAGCCAAGTGAGCTATTTGCAGGTTAAATGAGAGCTGAGCAGATAAAAATACAGGTTATTGATAATGATACCAATAACCTGTTGGTTAAAAAGATAAATTATTAACGACGCCTTGCAAGGGAAACACTAAAAATGCCCCAGTTATCGATGGACTGCGTGATTTTTTCGAAGCCAGCTTCTTCGACTAAAGCATCCATTTCGCCTTGGCTGCGGCAGCGCATTACCCACGCTTGTCCACCTTGGTGACTTGGCAGTACTCGGGCGATCATTTCAACTTGTGGGTGCCACGGCTGGCAGGTATAGACGAGTAGACCACCAGATGGAATGGCACGAGAAAGCCCATCAAGGGAAGCGCGGATCAGCTCATTGCTTGGGAAAAGCTCATATAGACCGCTGACAATTCCCAACGTCGGTGCAGGAGAAACTGCCGCGAGATCGTCTGCATCAAATGCGTTACCTTCTTCAAAGCGAACTTTATCTTCCAAGTAACGCTCTTTGATATGTAAACGCCCTTGCTCAACGTTAATTGGGCTGTAGTCGCGCAGTAGAACGGAATCGACTTTTCCGTAGTCATTAATGGCATCAAAAATGTAGCGACCTTGACCCGCGGCAATATCCATAATGCGAACAGGCTTCCCGTTATTAGTCAGTTCACGAATAGCTTGGCGAATAATGTTTTCAATATTGACTTTACGCTGGCGGATCCCTTGCCAGCCAATACTGTTGAGGTACTGCCTATCGATAATACGGCCAAATAGACCGGAACCTTGCGCCTCGTTGCGATAGACATAATCGAGGGTAGAGCCGGAATCAAAACCCTTATCGTAGCCGATACGTACACCTTCAGATGCTTTGCCTAATGTGCTCATCGATTTGCTCATGATTTTATAAGCAAGGTTTTTCGGGCAGTATTTAGGCAGTGGCACACTCAATGAGCGGAATGCGTCAGCACTGGTGCTCCAGGTATCTTCGAACTGATAATCATGTTGATACAGTGGCAGAGTGAATAATTTATCAACAAACTGGCGGATCATTTCGATAGGAATATGGCGTTCTTTTTCACCTAATGTATCGTGATAAAAACCAGGAAGAATATGTTTCTCTTTAATTGAGGTATTTAGGCGCTCATAAAATTGATGCTGTGGTTTATGGTGTACCACATAGTCACTACCAGAAATAAACAACTGAGTTGGCAAAGTGATGGCCGCGGCATCCGCTACCACCCGGTCTGCGGTGGTATACAGTTCCAAAAGAATATTCACGGCAATTGGGCGCGTGATCAGTGGGTCATTGTTAAACGAGTGGATACGCTGCTCATCGTGGGTTAAAAACTTGGCTTTTACATAAGAATTCACGTAGAACAAACCGCGAATTTTTTGCATTAACCCTAAGCCTGTACGGGCAAATGGGACGTACAGTTTGACCTTAAATGCAGGTGAGGCTAACACCATACCTCGGATTTTAGGCGCATAGTCATGCACCCACGTAGAGACCAAAACGGCGCCGACACTTTGACCAATAACAATAATGTTTTCGAATGGGATCTGATATTGCTCTGATACGTAATGGACAAATTCATCCACATCGCGGATGGAAGTACCTAGCGATGGGCTGTAGCCACGCGGACCCTCATTACGACCGTGTCCACGAGCATCCCATGCAAACATAGCAAAATCAGGGAGGTTCAACTCATCCACTAAATGCGCAACACGACCAGAGTGCTCATGACCACGGTGAAACAGAATAATGGCTTTATCGGTGATTTGTTCAGTTGGCCAATAACGATAAAACAAATTGGTATGATCACTGGTGGTAAATTGAGATTCGACAACAGGACGCTGAGTCGAATAGTCAGTTTGAGCGTTCATAATTATTCCTTAATTATTTTCCGATACTGCACTTAATTCAGTCAGTGCGCGGCGAATACGGTTATAGCAGGTATAGGACAACAGCAAGGCAAAGATGACAAACAGGATATTGATCCAACTTGCGGTCATCAGTTGCGGAAAAATACAGACAAACAACCCGAGCGCGCCAAAAACAAAAGCACGATCGCTTTTGCCTACGGGACCATCATAACGCCGAGATGCGCCAATCGCTTGAGCAATGACGCCGATAAATTCAGTCAAAACGCTGAGGAATAGGATCAGTAAAATCCACCAAAATGCATGCGGGAAAATCAGCACGAAAGGCAGGTATAAGGCAACATCAGAAATGACGTCGCCTAACTCATTTAGCATTGCTCCAAGGTGACTTTTTTGGTTATGTTCACGTGCCAGCATGCCATCAATAGCATTGAGCGCCATGCGAATGAAAAGGACAAACGGCAGCAGGATAAACAAATAAGGGCTAGGGAAAATGGCTAATAGAGCACCAACGATAATGGATAACCCTAATGCTGCGAGGGTGACTTGGTTGGCTGTAATTCCCGCCTCAAAGAGCTGACGAACGATAGGGCGTAACAGATTCTGAAACTTCGGTTTCAGATCATAAATGGTCATTCACTCATCCTTAAAATATGCCGCATAGTGTGCAGTTTAGTGCTATATCAATACGCGATTATGTTTTAGCTGCAATAAGAGCTGTCCTAAGTTCACTGTTACAACTATTTATCGTGATAACTATTCACCGTGACAGCAATTTATCGTTACAGTGATTCATAGTGACAACAAAAAGAGACTCAACGATTACTTCCTAAAAGAGCAACTGAGAATTTAGAGGGAATGGATAGAAAAAAGTTCGCGTGTTTCAAAAAAGAAAAGACGCGCAGCCTTTAAAGAAAATGCGCGTTTTCTGAGGGTTAAATAGAATAAGCCATATCCAATTCATGAGTGGCTTTATTATTATTGCACTTATGATTAAGAGTAGAACGCATGCGTTTAAATTGGCTTGGGGTCATATTAGTGAGTTCTTTAAATTTACGGCAGAATGCGCTGTGGTCGGCGTAGGCACATTTAATGGAAATATCCGTAATCGAATAGTCTTCTTCTAATAATTCAATCGCGTGTTCAAGGCGTTTCTTTTGAATATATTGTTGGGGAGTAATATGAAATACCGTTTTAAATTGACGATTGAGTTGTGATAATGACAACCCTGAAATCTCAGCCAGAGTCGTTATTTTAATGGCAGTATCAAAATGCTGACTAATATAGTGTTCAACGCGTCCCAATTGACCATTTAATTTTGGACTCACTGATTTTTCATCCTGCAAATCTACCGAAATTCCCGCAACACCGATAACCTGATTTTTAGTATCAAAAATCGGCACCTTGGTTGTTAAACACCAGCCTAATAACCCTGCCTTATAGAGATGTAATTCTAGTTTATTGATAACACTGATTTTTTTCTGCATAACCAAATAATCTTGAGAGCTATAACTTTGGCCTAAATCTGCATGGAAGATATCTTCTGCAGTTTTTCCTATTACGCCATTTGGTTGATCAACTTTACACCGTTTAGCCAAGTTTTCATTGGCAAGTAAGTATTTGGCATTACGGTCTTTAACGAAAAAAGTCACATTAGGAAGCGTATTAATCAGTGGCATCACTAACCCAAGATGATTTAACAAATTATTAATATTATCTACGGGAAAAAGCATGTTTTCCTGACTAATCAACAACAGTTTATTTAAATCAATCATATTGCGCTCCAATGCATTCAACTAATTTTAATAGTTATCTGAGATGTTTTTAAATTGTGCAGAAATACGCATGGGTTGATTCGAAAGATATCAAGAGTTGTTTACATAAATCAAGCATTCTATTAACAAATGATATTAATAAGGATGAACTGATGCAGAGTAAATATAAGAAAATTGAAGTCATTGACTCTCATACCGCAGGAGAACCGACACGTTTAGTAATTGAGGGTTTTCCTGATTTAGGGAATGCAGACATGGCGTCGCGCCTGCAAAAATTACGTACGGAATATGATCATTGGCGCTGCACAACGATTTTAGAACCACGTGGAAATGACATTTTAGTGGGCGCATTACTTTGCAAACCAGTGAATCCGAAAGCTGCCGCCGGGGTGATTTTCTTTAATAACGAAGGCTACTTAGGTATGTGTGGTCACGGCACCATTGGTTTGGTCGCATCATTGCATTACTTAGGGCGCATAGGTTACGGGGAGCATTTAATTGAAACCCCTGTCGGGGATGTGACCGCTAAATTACATGAAGATGGTAGCGTGAGCATTCAAAACGTCTACGCATACCGCTATCGCAAAGCCGTCCAAGTCAACGTGCCGGAGGTTGGGCTAGTGACTGGGGATATTGCATGGGGAGGAAACTGGTTTTTCCTCGTCGAAAATTCACCACTCGCTATCCAGTATAGGAACGCGAAGGCGCTGACTGAAATCTGTTTGAAAATCAAACAAGCCCTTGTTGACCAAGGTATTTTTGGTAAAGATAACCAAGAAATCGACCACATCGAACTATTTGGTCATTGCGAAGATGCGGATAGCCAAAGTTTTGTTTTATGCCCGGGCGGTGCCTATGACCGTTCTCCTTGTGGTACGGGAACAAGTGCCAAGCTGGCGTGTCTTGCGGCAGACAACAAACTCGCGGAAGGCAAAATTTGGCGTCAGGCAAGTGTCATCGGTAGCCAATTCCAAGCTAGCTATCAGATTGCAGATGCTAATGGCATCATCCCGACTATTCGCGGAAATGCCTATATCAGCGGCGAAAATACCTTGTTGATCGATAAAAACGACCCGTTCCGCTTTGGGATCACGGTGGAGTGAGGTAAGCCAATGGATAACAAATATTCTGTGATTGTGGTGGGTGGTGGCATTGTCGGGCTCAGTATTGCGTTATCTGTCCAGAATCAAGGCACGGGCGTTTTATTGGTCGACAAAAACCAAATTGGATCTGGTGCTTCATTTGGCAATGCAGGGCATATCGCCACGGAGCAGGTTTTTCCTGTGGCTGACCCCTCCGTTTTGAAATCAATTCCTAGCATGTTGCTCGACCCGTTAGGCGCATTGCGTATTGATTGGCGTTATATATTGCCGCTCACACCATGGTTACTGAAATTGTTGGGCAATATGCGCCACAAACCGTTTATGCATATTCACCACGTTCTCTCCATGCTCAATGGGGCATCATTGGCTTCTTGGCAGGCATTTTCTAAGCAGTGGCAGTTAGAGGATTTAGTCAAAATCCAAGGTTCTTTGCTGGTGGCTGAGAAACAGTCGACCCTCGAAAAACTGCGTCGCCACGGTGAGTATTTAAATAGCATGGGGGTGCATAACCAATTCTGGGATCAATCCCAACTGTTGGCACAGCAACCTGAACTTGCCAATAACCAAATCGGTGGATTGTTCTATCCCGAGACTGGACATGTGGTGGATCTCGCCTTAATGCATGAGCGATTAACTCAAGCATTCATACAGTTAGGGGGAAAAGTCCTGACTGAGTGTGAAGTCACGGCGATTGATTCGTCATCGGCGAGCCAAGCTCATTTAACCACATCACAAGGCACATTTATCGCTGATAAAGTGGTGATTGCGGGTGGTGCATTTTCGAAATCGTTAGTGAAGATGGTGAGCCGCATTAATGTGCCGTTAGAAACGGAGCGCGGTTATCACTTGATGCTGCCAAATGAAAAAGGGCGTTTATCAATTCCCATTTCCAGTATGGATCGCCGCTTTATTATGACGCCGATGAACGGTGGGTTACGTCTTGCGGGTACGGTGGAATATGCAGGACTAAAACGCCCACCGAATATGCAGCGCGCTCGTCACTTTTTACCGTTAGCTAACCCGATGCTAAAAATGCCATTGGATAGCCAGAATACCAGTGAATGGATGGGTTTTCGTCCCACTATCTCAGATTCCTTACCGGTCATAGACCAAAAAGGTCCGTATGTTTTTGCTTTTGGGCATCAACATTTAGGGCTAACACAAGCGGCAATTACCGCAGATATCGTTAATAACATGATCCACGGGCAACCGACACCGCTCGATTGCTCGCCTTTTTCGATAAAGCGCTTTCTTTAATTCAGGAGAATTATAATGAATTTTCATGGCATCCTTGTTCCGTTAGTCACTCCGTTTCATGATGATCTTTCATTGAATATCACGGCGTTAGCAGAGTTAACCGAAAAACTGATCGCCAGTGGTGTGACTGGGTTAGTTGTCTGCGGCACCACGGGTGAGTATTACGCATTAAATGAAGATGAACGTAAAACCGTATTAACCACGGTCAGTAAAATTGCCAAAGGGCGTGTGACACTGATCGCAGGGATTAATGACTTATCTACCGAGGGCGCAATTAAACGCGCAGCACAAGCGAAAGAACTGGGCTACGAAGGGTTGATGCTGTCGCCGCCTCCGTACAGCCTGCCGGATCAAAACGGCGTTTATGCTCACTACGAAAAGGTGGCGAAATCCACCTCGCTACCAATCATTATGTATAACTTCCCAGCCCGTATTGGTATCGAAATTGAGTTAGATACCGTGGTGAGATTGGCTGAAATCGACAATATCGTCGCTATCAAAGAGAGCAGTGGCAGCTTTAGCCGCGCTCTGCATCTGTTACAAACGCCATTTAAAAACTTTGAAGTGATTTGTGGCTGTGATGACCAACCTGTGGACTTTTTCTTCTGGGGCTCGAAAAGCTGGATTGCCGGTGCAGGTAATGTTTTCCCTGTCGAGCAAGTGGCGATTTTTAACGCATCGCAAAAAGGGGATTGGGCGAAGGCGAAGCAGATCATGCAAGAGATTTACCCAGCCATTTATTCCATGGAGTCAGGTAATTATAACCAAAAAGCCAAAGCGGGTTGCTTAAAAGGCACCTTTAACGTGGGGCCAGTTCGTTTGCCTCTGTCAAATATTAGCCAGCAAGAACGTCATGAGTTTCTTGCGCTGATCAAACCATAGCGAGGTTGCATATGTTGATCACCAAAGAGCAGATATTTGAGCGAGCAAAACAGAGCCAACTGTGGGCGGGGAATTTAATTGCGGGCTACCAAAGTGGTAGCGCCAAACTCAAAAATTATACGCCTATTGATAATAGCGCGATTGGTTATATTGCGGATGGCAGCGCGCAAGATGTTCATGCAGCCGTAAATATTGCTCGAGAAACCTTTGAAGAAGGGTGCTGGAGTGGGTTATCTCCCCAAGAACGTAAGCAAGTGATGCTGCGCTGGGCGCAGTTAATTGAAAAGCACAGTGAAGAGCTGGCGGCCTTAGACTGCGTGGATGCGGGGAAACCCATCACGGAATGTTTGCACACAGACTTACCCGCAACGGTGGAAACCTTCTATTGGTATGCGGAAGCTATCGATAAACTGTTCGGAAAAATTGCGCCAACGGGTCGCCAAGAAATGGGGCTGATTGTTCATGAGCCGATTGGGGTTGTGGGCGCAGTTCTACCTTGGAACTTCCCTGCTCAAATGTTTGCATGGAAAGTGGCACCGGCGTTGGCGGTCGGGAACTCGGTGATTGTTAAACCCGCAGAATTAACTTCCTTGAGTGCCTACCGCATGGTGGAACTGGCTTATGAAGCTGGCGTCCCTAAAGGTGCGTTAAGTTTAGTGTGTGGACTAGGTGAGAAAGTCGGGGAAGCCTTAGGACGCCATCCTGATGTGGATGTGGTGTCGTTTACTGGTTCAACCGAAGTGGGGCGTTTATTCCTGAAATACTCCGCGGAAAGTAACCTAAAAGAGATTGTCTTGGAATGCGGCGGGAAAAGCCCGCAAGTGGTGTTTGAGGATGCGGACTTAGATGCGGCTATTCCACATATTATGGCGGCAGCGTTCTGGAATATGAGCGAAAACTGTAGCTGTGGCTCTCGCTTAATTGTGCATGAAAATGTCAAAAAAACCTTACTCGAAAAGTTAACTGCGGCGACATCAACATGGCAAGTGGGAGACCCTCGCGAGGCAGGAGTTTCTATTGGTCCAATGATTGAACAGGCGCATTTTGAAAAAGTGAAATCGTTTTTAGATACCACCGTTAAAGAAGGTGGAAAATTGGTAACAGGAGGAAAAATACATAGTGACCTCGGCTCAGGATGGTATATAGAACCAACTATCTTTGATGCCGTTACGCCAGAAATGTCTCTCTTTCGACATGAAGTTTTTGGTCCCATTTTAGCCGTCACATCGTTTAAAACCGATGACGAGGCGGTCAATTTAGCCAATGACACTCACTACGGATTGGCTGCATCGTTTTATAGCCAAAATGTCCATCGAGTGATGAATATTGCACGTCGTATCAATGCGGGGACGGTGTCCGTCAACGGATTTAGCGAAGGTAATATCACCACGCCATTTGGTGGTTTCCGTCAGTCAGGTTTTGGTGGAAAAGACAACGGCTTAGAAGCCTTTGAGCAATACACCCAAACGAAAGTTATCTGGTTTATCAATCAGTAAAATGACATTGACCTGAACCTTGCGGGGTTCAGGTTTCGACCCTTGCAAATACACAAATACAATTACAATAGTCGAGGAGTACATATGGAAGCCATCGTTAATACCATCGTTGGTTACATCTGGGGTAATGCTCTCGTATTCTTATCTCTGGGTGTCGGTCTCTATTTCACATTAGCAACACGCGGTGTTCAGTTTCGTTACATCGTCAAAATGGTCTGTTTATTAAAAGAAAATAAAGCATCAAAAGACGGGATTTCCTCATTCCAAGCCTTCTGTTTAGCATTATCGGGGCGTGTTGGGGTCGGTAACATTGCAGGGGTAGCAACAGCAATTGCGGCAGGTGGTCCCGGCGCAATTTTCTGGATGGTCGTCATGGGCTTACTTGGAGGCGCGAGCGCCTTTATTGAGTCTACACTGGCGCAAATTTATAAGCAGCGCTCAGATGATCAATATCGTGGTGGTTCACCGTACTATATTGAAAAAGGATTGAAATTAAAGCCTTTTGCTATCTTTGTTGCGGCAGTGATCTGTTTATCTTACGGTGTGTTGGTACCGGGTATTCAAGCCAATACCATCGCGGATTCGTTCCAAACGGCATTTAATATTCCACCAATGGCAACAGGTGCATTAGTGACGGTATTAATGGCGTGGTTAATTTTTGGTGGCGTGAAACGTATTGCGAGCGCAGCCGATAAAATTGTTCCTATCATGGCATTAGCTTATATCGTGATGATGGTGATTATTCTGGGCAGCCATTGGGATAGCGTGCCTGGCATGTTCAGCTTAATTTTCCGCAGTGCGATGGGAATGGATGCGGTATTCGGTGGGATCGTGGGAACTGCGGTGTCTTGGGGCGTGCGTCGTGCCGTGTTTTCAAACGTGGCAGGAGCCGGTGAAGCGACGTTCAGTTCCGCGGCGGCAGAAGTTAGCCATCCGGTCAAACAGGGGCTTATCCAAGCATTCTCTATCTATATCGACACCGTGGTTGTGTGTACAGCATCGGGACTGATGATTTTAGTCACCAATATGTACAACGTTTTCCCTGATGGTTCAGCGACTGCCCTTGTGGAGTATGTGCCAGGTGTGGCAGCAGGAACTGCATGGACTCAAATGGCAGTTTCTACGGTATTTACATCGGCGGGTGCGGGGTTTGTCTCTATCGCGGTATTCTTGTTCGCCTTCACAACGCTTATGGCTTACTACTATATTGCAGAAACCACCATTGTTTATCTTGACCGTAAGCTTAAATACCCTGTGTTGAAGCTGATTTTGAAATTTGTCTTCCTAGTGATTGTCTTTATGGGCAGCGTGCAATCAGTCAGTATTATGTGGGGACTGGGTGATATCGGCTTCGGCAGTATGAGCTACTTAAACTTGATTGCGATTGTCTTTTTATCGAAACCCGCTTTAAGAGCGTTACGTGATTTTGAAAGACAAACTAAATTAGGGGTTGATCCGGTGTTTGATCCGAAAGCCGCAGGTGTAGAAAACGCAGAGTTATGGGAAGAAATCAGTCGTGAATATCATGCGCAAGGCGTTGGGATTGATAAAATCGATGGTTCTGGGAAGATAAACGAGAAATTACTTAAGGAAGAATAACTTAGATTAGAAATGGCGGTGAGGGAGGGATTCGAACCCTCGATACGTTGCCGTATACACACTTTCCAGGCGTGCTCCTTCAGCCTCTCGGACACCTCACCGTTTTTCTAAATTGTGGTTGTAGAATTTGTTATAAATAACTTGTCCTTCAACGGGGCGCTACTATAGGGAAAAGAGCGCCTTCCGTCAACTCCCAATTAAATAAAAATCCACTTTTTTCTATCGTTTAGCTAAATAAAAATCAATTTGGTTACTCTCTAATCTTAATAAATTACGGTTGATTAGAAATTGATAATAAATTGTTTATTTAAACTTCAAGTAATTAATCCAGATTCCGTTAACTCCTTAACAAAATCCTCATCTTATGGATATAAATATGGGGTATTGACTTGAAAATAAACATCATTACGCACACTCTGGTGGAAACCTATAAGGAGTTGCCATGAATATTTTATTTTACCATCCATTTTTTGATGCCAATCAGTGGATTGATGGCATGCGTGCTCGATTGCCTCAAGCCAATATTCGCCAATGGAAGCCGGGAGATACCCAACAGGCAGATTATGCCATGGTATGGCTTCCTCCTTATGAGTGCCTTGCGGGTCGCCAAGACTTAAAAGGAATCTTCGCATTAGGCGCGGGGGTGGATGCGATTCTAAAGCAAGAGCAAGATAACCCGGGAACATTACCGGCAGGCGTTCCACTGATGCGCTTAGAAGACACGGGTATGGCCATTCAAATGGAAGAATATGCCGCTGCAAAAGTCTTGTATTACTTCCGTCGTATGGATGAGTACCGTCAGTTACAATCCCAGCGTCAATGGAAACAACTGCCAGCTTACACCCATGACCAGTTTGTGGTGGGCGTGATGGGCGCAGGGGCGTTAGGTCAAGCCGTGGCAAAACGCTTAGCCAGTTTTGGTCTTAAAGTCAGAACGTGGAGTCGCTCAGAAAAGCAGATCCCAAATGTGAAAAGTTACTATGGGCAAGACCAGTTAGCGGATTTCTTATCAGGAACCCGCGCGATTGTGAACCTGCTACCAAGCACGCCAGAAACGGTGGGTATTTTGAATCATCAATTATTCAGCCAGCTGGAACAGAACGCCTATATTATTAACCTCGCCCGAGGTGCGCACTTAATTGAGCAAGACTTGCTGGAAGCATTAGAAAAAGGGCAAGTTGCAGGGGCGTCTCTCGATGTTTTTGCCACTGAGCCACTACCACATATGCACCCATTCTGGACACATCCACGTATCGCCATTACGCCACACGTTGCCGCGTTTACGTTGCCGAATGAAGCGATGGATATGATTGCGAGTAATATTCAGCGGATTGAAAGGGGTGAGCAGCCAGAGGGGATAGTTAATTTAGCCCAAGGCTACTAAATCCTCTTCATACTTCACGCTGTGGCGTTGTTGTCTGCTCTCGGTCACTCGGGTCACATACTTTTGTATGCTCCCCGAGATAACCTCGTTTGACGCCTAGCCACAGCGCGAATTATTTTGAGGATGCTTCAGTTATCAGATATCTGATTTTTTAAGAAATAGTCACTATTCATCATTGATGTCTTATCTCGATTTCTCAAAGCGTGGGTTTTCTGTTTTTTCAGGTATACTGCATCGCATCATGATCACGAAAAAGTGATTGCAGGAAAATCGCCACAGGAAGAAACCCATGAATGAATTCTCAATCGTCTGCCGTATTTTAGGTACCTTATTTCAACGCTCTCCGGACGATGCGCTTGTGAAGCCTCTTATCGATATGATTGCTCAAGATAAGCTCAAAGCCTCATGGCCCTTGGAGCAAGATGAGCTGTGGGTAAGAATGGCTAAGGCAGTGGATCACAAGGCTATCACGGCGGATTATCAATCAATGTTTGGTAGTGAGCCAACGGTTCCACCTTTTGCTCACCGCTATGATGAAGAAATCACTGAAGCGGAAATTCGCGAATTTCTTGTGACTCGTGGAATGACCTTAACCGATGCCCCAACGGATGCATTTGGTGCGCTACTGTTAGCCGCATCATGGCTAGAAGACCAAGCTGCTGAAGACGAAACCGCCGCGCAGGAAGAGCTATTCGACAGCTATATCTTGAGCTGGTATGGCGCATTTCTGGGGAAAGTTGAAGCTCACGCGACAACGCCGTTTTACCGTACATTAGCGCAAATTACCCGCGATGCCGTCATTGCACTGCGTGATGAGTTAGAATCTGACTCAGAGAGTGGTGATGAATAAGTGACACTGTCACTTAAAGACTGATGATTGAGAGAAGATAGGTGTGGAACCGTCTTCTCTCATCATAGGTTAAAAGGATAGACACAATGACCTCGACAAAACTTCACGGCTTAATGTTGCTCTTTATTTCACCGTTAGCACTGGCACAAGTGGATAATGATCTGCCTAGCTATAATAAACGCATGGTTAATTACAGCACGGAATTTCAATTTGACCCGCTTTACGGAAAAGTAAAAGAATTAACGCAAATCATGAACGATGAGAAAGGGCTCAGCAAAAGAGTGACTGTGTCTTTTAATCTCCATGGCTGTCTCAATAATTTAAGTTATTACAATAGAGACAGTGAAACAGCATTTGTGATTGTCAGAAAATTTAAGCAACTTTATTACTTAGTCGATAAACAAAAATTCAAAGGTTATGGCATCGATAAGATGTGCAATTTACAAACCGGAGAACTGCAAGATTGGAAATATTATTATCGTGATGGTCTTGTTAATAAGATCACTCAAGGAAAGAAAGAGATAGCGACGTTTGTTTATGGTGAACATTTTTTACCGATAGAAACGACATATTTCGATGGAAATGAAGTTATTAATACAAAAAATGAATACTTTTTCACTAATGGCTTAGTCACTAAAATTCTGTTTCATACGACGAAAAATCAGCAACCGTTTGTCGAAACAACTCAAAAATGCACCCATTATGATGATCATAAAAACCCAACAGTATGTACCAGTGTGGTGACATACAGTGATGGACGGGTAGAAAAATTCGATTTTGAATACAAAACGAGTTATTACGAGTGACTTTTTAGTATTAAAGATAAATGGCATTCCAATAAAAAAGCAACCTATCAGAAAGGTTGCTTTTTTCATTTTTAGATTATCAATTTATCAATCAAAAATATTTATGGTCAATTAATCAACCATTGGAATAACTAATTTACCCGGTTTGATTTCTAAACCTTTAGCGAGTTTTTTCGCAGTCGCTTCTGCGGCGCTGTTATCAGGGTTGAGCACGTAAACAGGCTGAGTCGCGAAGAAGGTATCAAGGGAGCTATTTAAATACGGGATCACCACGGAAATGGCGGTTTCCATATTTTCTGGTGTAATTTTATATTGGGTAATTTTCAGCTCTTTCAAATAGATAGAGCCTGTTTGTGCATCAAAAACAGGGCGCGCGGTTAAGGTCAGTGCAATATCGGCCGCCGCAGCACCAAGTAGTGAATTCATTGTGACAGTGGCTTCGCCTTTTAATGCAATAATGCCTGGTTCGCTACGACCAATTTCTGATTGCAAGTTATGTAAGGTGATATCCGCATCTGCAAATCCAGTAATGCCGATATTATTTTCGTACTTAACCTTGGTCGCAAGGTAACTGTTAATTTGTGATTCACTGATAGTAAATTCGGTTAATTTGTCACAACCCGTGAGAATAAATAGCAATCCAAAGATAGATGCCAAGAAAATGTTTTTCATAATCACTCCTTTATACAGTAATAACCCAAGTGTAACGTATTACTGCCCGCTCAACATGACTGTTTCAATTTTTTTACGGTTAAATTGGCGATGAAGCGCCCACAAAGTGATAAAACCAATAGTGCCGAGCAAGAACCAAGGAAGCTGAGGGATATTCCATTGGTGCCCAATATCGTACATCCAACCGCCACCGGTATAGCCAACGGCACCGCCTAGCGCAAGACCGAGTCGGCTAAAGCCCATATAACTGCCACGGGCGCGAGGGTCGGCAAGGGATGCGCTCAGGGTTTCACGAGCAGGATCGGCGGTGATAGTCCCCAAATAGAAAATACCAATCAACACAAACAGAATATTGACCGATGTGGTCATACCGATAGGGAACATGCTCAGGCTCATTAAAAATAACCCTGCCATCAAACGTTGCTCTAAGCGGAAATGTTTTTCGCTCCAACGGGCAATCGGATAAAGCAGTGTCAGGGAAATTGCCGCTTCAATGGCGTACATCCATTTCACTGCCGTTGGAGTTCCTGCCAATTCGTTAACGGCGATGGGAAACATCAGCATCACTTGTACTGACAGCATAAAGTAGCCAGAAAGCGTGATCACATAAGTCACAAAGCGGGTGTCTTTCAAGACTCGACGCATCCCATCACGAATAGGGGCTTTGATGGTGGAAATGCGATAAGCAGGAAGTAGCCAAGCATTAAGTAGAGCCGCAATCACAAACACTGCCGCGCCAGCCCAGCAAACATAGTGGAAGTCATACTGTAAAAGCCAGCTACCAATTAATGCCCCAATCACCGCGCCAGCACTGTCCTGCATAAACAATAATGAATAAAAACGCCCACGCTCATAAGGGCGGGTCAATTTAATCACTAAAGCGGTACGAGGAGGGTCAAACAAGGTGCCGCCAAGGGCAGACAATATACAAGAAAGCCATAACACCCAAGGATCATAAGCCAAAGCCATCAACACAAAGCCTGCGGCACGCAACAGCATCCCGATAATAATTAACGGTTTTGCACCAAATCGGTCGGCAATCGCGCCCCCAAAAATCCCAAATCCTTGCTGCACAAACTGGCGAAGTCCAAGGGCAAACCCAACCACCACAGCTGCCCAGCCAAGCTGCTCAACAAAGCGAATTGAAATTAAAGGGAAAACCACGAAAAAGCCAAGAACAACCAGCATATTATCGAGTAAAAGGAAATATTTGCCGAGGCTTCTTGCCCGTGATACCTGCGCCATGAAACACCATAAAAAAATAGTAACGGAAGGAATGATTCTTATTAATAGTATCAGGAGTTTGGCGGGAATGATGGTATATGCACCATGATATTTTTTTATCGATAAATCCGTTATATTTCCCATTATAGGGGTGTTGGCTACGTTCGTTCGCCCTCGTCACATACTTGTGTATGCTCCAAGGGATTCACTCACTTGCCGCCTACCTCTAATGTGAACTATTTTAAAGCGAAATATAATAGGGACATCGGAGGTTCCTGAAGTATTATTAGTTTATGTATTTCTAATGCTCTAGCTTAAGGTGAAAAGCACGAAATAGGAGTATCTAGGGTTTATCTGTAAACATCAATCGTGAGTTTTTTACGGACACATGAAATAAAACAAAACCAACTGCTCAAAAAATGACTTAATTATAGAGAGAATTGAATTAGTTAAGTGATAAATTTAAGTTATAATTCAAACATCGAAAGTAAGACTGGTAACACTACTAATTAAGGGCTAACGATGTTTGGTTATCGTTCAAATGAACCCAAAGTGCGTCTAATGACAGACAGAATGATTATCCGTTTAGCCTACGAACGAGATAATTACCGACTTGCGGACTATTACAGCTTAAACAAAGAGTTCCTAACCCCATGGGAACCTACCCGTGACAACTCTCATTTTAACCCTTCAGGTTGGAACAACCGCCTACATGCCATGAGTGAAATGCATCGCCAAGGTAGCGCATTTCATTTTCTTTTACTGGATAAAGATGAAAACGAAGTGATTGGCGTCGCGAATTTTAGCAATATTTTACGCGGCTCCTTCCATGCGTGTTATCTGGGCTATTCGCTGGGTGAAAAATGGCAGGGACAGGGGTTGATGTACGAAGCTTTAACCCAAATTATTCGTTACATGCAAAAACACCAAGGCATGCACCGCATCATGGCGAATTACATGCCCCATAATATGCGCAGCGGTAACTTGCTCACTCGCCTAGGTTTTGAACGTGAAGGTTATGCAAAGCAGTATCTCGAAATTAATGGAGAATGGCGCGACCACGTCTTAACGGCATTAACCGACAATGAATGGAAGTCGACTAAAGCCTAAACATTTACTCTACAATCGTAGTCAGTTTTGCCATCCGCTGTTAAACTGCTGCGATTGTCTTCTTTTAGTCTAGCAATCATGAATTTATTAAAATCTTTAGCGGCAGTCAGCTCGATGACGATGATGTCACGGGTTTTAGGCTTCATTCGTGACGCCATTATTGCCCGTGTATTTGGTGCGGGAGCGGCTTCTGATGCCTTCTTTGTCGCCTTTAAACTCCCTAACTTATTACGTCGAATTTTTGCTGAAGGGGCGTTTTCTCAAGCATTTGTTCCCATTCTTGCCGAATATAAAAACCAGCAGGGCGAAGAGGCCACGCGCACGTTTGTAGCCTATATTTCGGGGATGCTTACATTAGCATTGGCGATCGTGACGGTTGTCGGCATGTTTGCTGCGCCGTGGATCATTTATGTGACGGCGCCGGGTTTTACCACGAATGCCGATAAATTTGCGCTAACGACAGATTTATTGCGTGTGACGTTCCCTTATATTTTCTTGATCTCATTGGCATCTTTAGCGGGTGCGATCCTTAATACGTGGAACCGCTTTTCGGTACCCGCGTTTGCACCGACGCTATTAAACGTCAGCATGATTTTCTTTGCAGCGTTCGCTGCGCCGTATTTTGACCCGCCGATTATGTCTCTGGCTTGGGCTGTTCTTGTTGGTGGTGTGCTGCAATTGGGTTACCAATTACCGCATTTAAAGAAAATTGGTATGTTGGTATTGCCACGTTTATCGTTCCACGATAGTGGTGTTTGGCGAGTAATGAAGATGATGGGACCGGCGATTATCGGGGTTTCTGTCGCGCAAATTTCATTAATTATTAACACGATCTTCGCCTCATTCCTGCAATCAGGTTCGGTATCATGGATGTATTATGCCGACCGCTTAATGGAGTTACCTTCAGGGGTGCTTGGTGTTGCACTGGGTACCATCCTATTGCCATCGCTCTCTAAAAGTTTTACTAGCGGAAATCACCAAGAATATCGCCATTTAATGGATTGGGGATTACGTTTATGTTTATTACTGGCACTACCGTGTGCGGTAGGGCTAGCGATACTATCTGAAGCGTTAACGGTTTCGCTTTTCCAATATGACAAATTTACCGCTCACGACTCCTTGATGACCCAGTATGCATTAATGGCGTATTGTGTGGGCTTAACGGGGATGATCTTAGTGAAAATCTTGGCGCCAGGTTTCTATTCACGCCAAAATATTCGTACTCCTGTAAGAATTGCGATAGTCACTTTGATTCTGACTCAGTTAATGAACTTAGCCTTTATTGGGCCTCTGCAACATGCAGGTCTAGCCCTGTCTATTGGGCTGGCGGCGTGTTTTAACGCCGGTGTTTTGTATTGGCAGTTACGCAAGCAAGATATTTTCCAACCGCTAGCAGGCTGGCGTGGTTTCTTAGTTAAATTGTTTGTTGCCTTGGCGGTGATGGTTGTGGTGCTATTTGGCGTACTACACTTTATGCCACCGTGGCAAGACGGCAATATGCTGATGCGCATGTTACGTTTGATGGGGGTAGTGATTATTGGAGCAGGGAGCTACTTTGTGGCGCTGTATGTATTAGGCTTCCGCCCGCGTGACTTTATGAAGCGCAGTATTGCGTAGTTCTTAATTCGCATATGTATTAGCTTTACATCGAACAAACTCCCCCCTCAATCGAGGGGGAGTAGACAATTACGGATGATAAGCACGCTCGCCATGAGTGGTAAGATCCAACCCATCGCACTCTTCCTCTGGGGAAACCCGCAGACCAACTAACTTATCAGCTAGTTTAAAGGCGATAAATGCCACTACACCCGACCATACAATGGTAACCACAATACTTTCAATCTGAACAAATACTTGATGGGATAACGTGACGTTGTCACGATAACCAAGTCCCCCAAACAGCGTCGAGGTAAATACGCCTGTGAGTATGCAACCAATAATACCGCAGGTGCCATGGATACCAAAAACATCGCACACATCATCGGCTTTTAACCAACGTTTTAAGACGACAACGCCCCAAAGCCCAATAATTCCCCCGACAACACCAATAACAAGTGCACCAATAGGACCAACAGTACCGGCCGCAGGTGTGATAGCGACTAATCCAGAGATACAACCGGAGCAGCTTCCAAGCATGGAGGGTTTTCCTCTCAATAACCACTCAGTAAATGTCCATGAAAGGATAGCGCCAGCCGTGGCAATCACTGTGTTAATAAACGCCAGTGCGGCAATATTATTGGCACTGCCTGCGGAGCCTGCGTTAAAGCCAAACCACCCAATATACAGTACAGCGGTACCCATAAAGACCATCGGTAAGTTATGGGGCTTTAGCACCACTTGGCTGTAGTCACTACGTTTACCCAGCAAATAGGCACCGACCAATGCAGCGACAGCGGCGTTAATGTGCACCACGGTTCCGCCTGCAAAATCGAGAGCGCCATCATCCGCCAGCCATCCACCTTCAGCCCACACCATATGCGCGATAGGTACATAAGAGAACGTAAACCAAATCACGGTAAAAATAAGAAGTGCAGAGAAACGCACGCGTTCTCCTAGTGCTCCGACAATTAATGCGAGGGTAATAACCGCAAATGAGCCTTGGAAGGCAACATGGATATATCGATTAATGGAACCCGATAAATCGTCGATGGACATCGCGCTTAGAAACGTTAAAGAGCCATCCCCAAAGATTTTATTTCCTGCGGTGAAAGCGAGGCTATAGCCGAATACAAACCAAAGAATAATCACCACACTAAAAATCAGCATTACTTGGGTGATCAGCGATAACACGTTTTTGCTGCGTAATAATCCGCCATAAAACAGTGCAATGCCGGGGATGGTCATAAAAAATACCAACGCTGTGCAGATCAACATAAAGGCGTTATCGGCTTTATCAACGGCATTCACTTCCGACGCATAGGCGGGAAGTGCGAAATAACTTAAGGCGAAGAGTGCGGCAGGTAACCATAATCGTCTCATTATTTATCTCCCTTAGAGTGCGTCATCGCCGGATTCGCTGGTACGAATGCGAACAGCTTGTAGAAGTTCAAAAACAAACAGCTTTCCATCCCCCACTTTCCCCGTATCTGCGGTACGAATGATCGCATCGAGAGCGGGTTCCAGTAGGTCATCGCTGATAGCGATTTCCATTTTGGTTTTGGGTAGAAAACTCACTTCATATTCCGCACCACGGTAAAGCTCCGCGTGACCTTTCTGTCTGCCATATCCTTTGACTTCACAGATGGTCATCCCTTGTATTCCTAATTCAGTGAGTGCTTCACGAACATCTTCTAATTTGAACGGTTTAATAATTGCGATGATGTACTTCATAAATCCCCCTGTCTTTTTGAAAAGGCAAAAGAGATAAAGCAAGCATCGTGCCAAATGTTAAATTTCTGTTTTTTAGGGTGTAATGGATTGAAATGGGGAGAAATAATGAGAGGTTGCTCACCAATTAAGTGCAAGCTGTCTATTGATTACAAAAAATTGCTCAAAAATAGTGCAAAAAAGAGAGGGGAAAGGGGGGCGTGAGAAGTGAAAAGTAAAAAGCCCACCGAAGTGGGCTTTAAACAAAAGAATAAAACTTACATTCTTTCGACGGTTTCGATACCTAACGTATCCAGACCCGCTTTTAGGGTTTTTTGCGTTAATAAAGCCAGTTTTAAACGGCTTTGACGCTGTGCATCGGTATCTGCGGACAAAATAGGGCAATGTTCATAGAAACTAGAGAACAGACCCGCTAAGTCATACAGATAAGCACACATAACGTGTGGCGTACCTTCACGTGCAACCGTTAAGATTGTCTCTTCAAACTGCATTAAACGTGTTGCTAATGCCATTTCGTGTGGCGCTTCTAATACGATTGGCAGGGTTAAATCTGCTTCGGTAATGTCTGCTTTTTTGAAGATAGAGGCAACGCGGGTATAGGCATATTGCATATATGGCGCGGTGTTACCTTCAAAGGCTAACATATTGTCCCAATCGAAAATGTAGTCAGTGGTACGGTTTTTAGACAGGTCAGCATATTTAACCGCGCCGATACCCACGACATTTGCAAGATTCAGTAATTCCTCTTCCGCCATATCCGGGTTTTTCTCACGGATTAGCGTTTGGGCGCGTTCAACGGCTTCATCTAACAGGTCGGACAGACGAACAGTACCGCCTGAACGGGTTTTGAATGGCTTACCGTCTTTTCCTAGCATCATTCCGAACATATGGTGCTCAAGCGCCATGGATTCTGGAATATAGCCCGCTTTACGGACGATAGTCCAAGCTTGCATTAAATGTTGATGCTGGCGGGAGTCGATGTAATACAAAGAGCGATCCGCATGCAAGGTTTCATAACGGTATTTTGCACAGGCGATGTCGGTGGTGGTGTACAGGAAACCGCCATCTTTCTTCTGGACGATAACGCCCATCGGTTCGCCTTCCTTGTTTTTGAATTCATCGAGGAAAACGACGGTTGCACCTTCGCTTTCTACGGCTAAACCTTTGGCTTTTAAGTCAGCAACGATGCCTGGTAGCATGCTGTTATACAGGCTTTCACCCATCACATCGTCTTCCGTTAACGTGACGTTTAAACGGCGATAAGTTTCTTGGTTCTGTTGCATGGTGATATCAACCAGTTTACGCCACATTTTACGGCAGTATTCATCACCAGATTGTAGTTTCACCACGTAACCACGGGCACGAACGGCAAAGTCTTCATCTTCGTCGTAATGTTTTTTCGCTTCGCGATAGAATTCTTCGAGGTCTGAAAGCGCCATATCGCTGGCATCTTCATTTTGCACTTTTTCTAAGTAAGCAATCAGCATCCCAAATTGTGTGCCCCAGTCACCCACGTGGTTAGCGCGGATTACTTTGTGACCGATAAACTCTTGGGTACGTGCTGCAGCATCACCAATAATCGTGGAGCGCAAATGACCAACGTGCATCTGTTTTGCAACGTTAGGCGCGGAGTAGTCAATCACGATGGTTTCGGCTTTAACTGGTGCTAGGCCTAAACGGTCGCTGGTCAGCGCGTTTTCTGCGTGAGTGGCAATCCATGTTGGGTCGATAAAAATGTTGATGAAACCGGGACCGGCGATTTCAATTTTAGATGCGATACCTTCGAGATCTAATTGGCTGACAATTTGCTCGGCCAGTTGTCGGGGAGGCAGACCCATTTTTTTCGCAGCTCCCATCACGCCGTTAGCCTGATAGTCACCAAATTGCGCTTTAGCTGATTGACGAACAAGGGCGTCACAGCCTTCTGGAGCTCCCGCTGCTAGCATTGCAGCACTGATTTTATCTGAAAGAATAGCCTGAATATTCACCGGATTACCTTAAATAACGAACATAGTTACCGCATTGTGCCATTTCATGGGCGTAACTAAAAGGTGGAAGAGAAAAAACGGCAGGTTTTATACCATATTTTGGGGGAGTCGTGCTACAGTCTGGCACTTGTTTCACTTTTTATTATCTTTGTTTTTTATCAATAGAGTTATGTGAATGTTAGATTTCGATAAAATCCCTCAGTTAAATGATTTGTGGTGTGACCTACCTTATTTTGAAAAAAAAGTGACGGCAATGGCGCACGCACTCGGCTTATCTTTGACAGATTATGTGATTGACCATATTTCTGTACGTTGCCATCATCAGGAAACCGCAGAGCGTTGGCATGATGGGCTATTGCAATGCGCCGAGTTACTTTCAGATAACTTGATTAACGGTCGCCCAATTCGTCTTTATGACCTGAAAAAGCCCATTCAAGTTGCTGGGCAGGATGTTTATATTATCGAGCTGCCTTTTCCAAAAGATAAAATCTATCCTCAAGAGAGCTGGGAACATATTGAAATGGTCATTGATGTCGCGCCAGAATTATTGGAAGAGACAGCGCGTCGTTTATTACCGGACACACTACCGGAGGGCTACTCCTATAAAGTGAGCCAACCTAAAGGTCAGCAAGAAAGACTGACAAATCCGACTTTGGCCGTGACAAACGGCTTAATTACCCTCAAATATCACCCATTTTCCCTTAGAAACATCGTTGAAAGCGAAAAATAAGTGATGCAATTAACGTTATTGATCATTATTTAGAGCCAACTCTAAATGGTGTGATATCACGCAGATAACATTTAACAAAAAGTGGCATAGTTAGTTGAATGCCTAATAAAAAGCACGTTTTGGCCCTCAATTTTCAGCTCATATTCTACTGAGCTTATGACCATTTTGGAGATCTTCATGGCGAAACTGGAAATTTGCTGTTTTGGTATAGAATGCGCCGAAGTCGCGCAAGAATATGGTGCAAATCGCATTGAGCTCTGTTCGGGGGCAGCAGATGGGGGGCTAACACCAAGCTACGGCTATTTAAAACTGGCGAGAGAGAAACTTCATATACCTGTTCATCCCATTATTCGTCCTCGTGGTGGCGATTTCTGCTATAACGTGAGTGAATTTGATGTGATCCGTGAAGATTTACAGATGATCAAGGAGATGGGGTTTCCCGGCGCAGTGGTGGGGATCTTAGATACAGAAGGGCGCATTGATATCGAACGGATGCAGACCTTAATGGAAATTGCGAATGGAATGGAGATTACTTTCCATCGTGCTTTTGATATGTGTATCAATCCGTTACTGGCATTAGAGCAACTTAAAAACCTTGGGGTGGCACGTATTTTAACATCCGGTCAGCAACAAAGTGCTGAGTTAGGTTTGCCGCTACTGAAAGAGTTGCACGAAAAAAGCCGTGAAATTAATGGTCCAATCATTATGGCTGGTGCGGGGGTTCGGTTGGCAAATATGACCAAGTTTATGGAAATTGGTCTAACGGAAGTGCACAGCTCCGCAGGGAAAACTGTCCCTTCCAGTATGAATTACCGCAAAGCTGGTGTAACTATGGCATCGAACAGTGAAACCGATGAGTTCACACACTACTGTGTGGATGGACCAACGGTGGAAGCGATGATGGACTTTATTTCTATAACGGAAAAAGTTCCGGCGTAAATCATAAATTCGGAATAGGACTGACTGAATTTGTGATAGGGAGAGTTAAGATAGGGAGGCTAATAACCTCCCTGAGGTTGATGACAAAGAGGG